>NZ_JAUBQD010000056.1:0-51014 GCF_036701085.1 Microcoleus sp. Pol7_A1 | reverse complement strand
CCGTTAATTCTTCTAACATAGATAAATTATGTAGTGATTTTGGCTATTATCTCATAAATCATTTAGGATTGCTATATTACCAAGCTGAGCAACTATGTTCAATTGGTTCAGGAGCAGTCGAGTCGGCAATTAAGCAGATTGGAGCAAGGATTAAAATCTCTGGGGCGAGCGTGGAACGCAGAGAGTGTAAATCAGGTGCTTTCAAATCGTTGTGCTTACCTCAATGGTTTACTCGCGATAAGAGTGTTTCTGCCAAACTGGGATGCTCCCTTTTAGTTTGAGTTTTTTCCACGATAGCTTTGACTAATTCTAAACTTGTAAAAATTACTCCTTGACAAGACCTAGTAATATGAGGAAAAAGTCGATTTTCTCTGGGATTATATTTAGATGTATAACGATGGTAATGAGCAATTCCGATCTCAATTCCTATTTCATTAACTAATTTGTGCAAATTATCTGTGAAAATATAATGATTAGCATTATTACTACCTCCACCATCACATTTAGCCAATATAGAATTAGCGTTAGGGTAGGGTAGGTGGCTTTACAATAATTATTTCACCAGTTTGTTAAAGCCTAACACGCAAATTCACTGGTATCTTTACTGTTTATTAATGTTATATATTCTCGGTTTTGTTTAAAATCATAAACCCCATGTGGGCTCAATTTTCCGTGACCTAAACTCCAAAAATTACGATCGAAAGTGGTGACAGGTTCCTTTGTATAGAGAGTTCCCGGACGATACAGATTTCCTAAAACTTCTTTCTTTTTGGTGTCAAAGCTAATAATAGGATTGTTTGCTTCTTTATACTCTGTATCAAGTCTCGCCATGTTTTTAAATTGAGCGTCCAGATTTTCATTAATTCCTATTGTTTGTTTTTTTTCAGCTTTTCGTATCACATATCCATGCTTTTTTTAAAATTTTGCAACTAAGGGGAACTAATGGTAAAACCTGCCGCTCGTAGTCCAGAAGCTATTTCTTTATGCGTCAAATTAGTTTATTTGATTAACTCATTCATTCATTGGGGATCCGACTGTGTGATTTTTTAAAACTTCTAGAAATGCTGCATTAATGCCGATTTTAGTAGACAGAATACTTTTTCTTCCCCTCGTTTCTTTCTGCTCCTGGAACTATTTAGTGTCTGTTCGTCGATTTTTTCTAAATCTTCCAATCCCTTAATAAGGGTATTTCGACTGCATCCCAAAAGTTGCATTACATAGCTAATTCGACCCCATCCTAATTTTTGAGATTCTCTAGCTCCATACCTTTTTTTATCCTTTTTTGATAAGAATTTATAAAATTTTTTCATTTCTGACTCAATTGAATTAGGATAAAACATGGGTTTAAATGCCAATTAGAGTAGTTGAGTATAAAAATCCGTTGAAAGTTAATCTCTGTAGGAGTTAAAATTGCAATCTAGCACTTTTTTCGGTATAACCGATAATTGATCAACTTATTCATTTTTCATTCCTTATTATTAACGGGTACAGAAAAATTAAAAATACAAGTAATGCTGTTTGTATGGTTTAGCTGCGTGGCAGCTTAACAATTTTGACCCATCTTTTGAGAGCTGCGAGTTCGGTAAATCCGCCACTGGTGGGGCTTCTAACGGGGTTGTCACCCCGTCAGTGGATTTTTTATAGCAAGCCTAAAAAAATCATAGCTTTATACAGCATTTTTTTAAGTCCCATTCAAGTTAATTTCGCCATTAACCATTTGATCGAAACAACATTTCAAATGTTGGGATAATTTTTGTATGTGAGGTTCAGTAAACATGGAGAAATGATTGCCCGGAACTTCAATAACTTCGATCGCTTGCTGGGAACATTTGCCCCAACCTAACAATAAGTCATCGCTATGAAACTCTGTACTCTCAAAATCATGAGCAATTTTATCGCTAGCTCGAAACAGTGTAATTTTGTGGGGATAAACCTGGGGAAGGTAATCTCGCATGGCTTGAACGTGAGATTTAAAAACCTTGTAATCGCGAATATACTGCGCCATCTCCGTGTCGCTCACGATGAAGTTTGCCTTCCTATTCAATAGCTGAAATTGCTCATCCAACGATAGCGATCGCATTTCGTCGTAGGAGACTGAAAAATCGATGCCGAACCAGTTTTTAATTGACTCAGCTAACCGGATTAAAAATTTAGCGTCATCATCTTTTGTTGATTTAATAACTGTTTCTGGCAATATCGCGTCAATTACCACTAGCAAGTCTATTTTTTGACCTTGTTTTTGTAGTTGTTGTGCCATTTCAAAAGCAACCACACCACCAAAACACCAACCTCCTAAAAGATATGGCCCTTCCGGTTGCAGTGAACGAATTTCTTGGAGGTAATAAGCTGCTGTTTCTTCTACTGATTTAGCTTCAACTTCGAGCGAGGTGGGGGACTGTTCTAAAGCGTAAAATGGTTGCTCTCCACCGATTTGGTCTGCCAAGTTCAGGTAAGCAAGGATGTCTCCTCCGGCGGCGTGTACGCAAAAGAAAGGAGTCCTCGAACCGGAAGAATTAAGGGCTACAAGCGGGGAACCAGAACTCAAATTTGTTGGCTGGCTGACAATTTTAGCGAGTTTTTCAATTGTTGGGTTTTCAAACAAAATAGATAGGGGAAGGTTGTGTCCAAATCGCTCGTAAATTTGAGCCATTAAGCGTACAGCTAAAAAGGAGTGACCTCCCAACTCGAAGAAGTTATCTGTAACTCCAATTGAGTTAATAGCTAGAAGATTTTCCCAAATTTTTACCAAACCTAATTCGGAAATATTTCTGGGCGAAACGAAGGATTTTGTGGAGTTCGATCGGATCAGATTATCAGTTGGAAGCGATCGCTTATCTATTTTGCCATTTGGTGTTAGCGGTATCGCATCTAGCACCACAAAAGCAGATGGTATCATGTAATCCGGTAGTTTTTCTTGCAAGTAGCTGCTTATTTGTGGCACTAAGTCTGGTTCATCTGTTACTATGTAAGCAATCAAATGTTTATCGCCTTGTGTATCTTCCCGAATAATGACAACAGATTCTCGAATATCTGGATGTTGCAAGATCGCACTTTCAATTTCGGCCAATTCAACTCGGAAACCTCTGATTTTTACTTGTTCGTCACGGCGACCTAAATATTCGAGATTGCCATCGTGCAAATAACGCGCTAGATCGCCAGTTTTATATAGTTTTGAATTGGGAGTTAAAATAAACCGTTCCTCGGTTAGTTCGGGACGATTCAAATAACCTTTCGCCAATCCATCGCCACCGACGTACAATTCACCGCAGACTCCTACTGGAGTTGGTTGTAAATGACGATCGAATATGTAAACTTGAGTGTTATCAATTGGACACCCTATGGGAATGCTAGTTGCTTTTTCTGGTAATAAACTCGTATCGTAGTAAGTAGCGTTGGCAGAAACTTCAGATGAACCGTAAAAGTTAATCAATTTGGCTGATGGGAGCAATTTTTGGAACGATCGCGCTAAGTTGAGAGGTAGTGCTTCTCCACTGGTTATCCAAAGTTTCAAGTTCGACAATTTCTTGGTTAAATTACCGTAAGTATCTAAAATTAACCGCAGCAAGGAAGGAACAAGTATGACTCGCGTAACGTGATAGTGATCGAGCGTTTCTAGGAATAGTTTAGTGTCTTTGACAATGGGATCGGGAATGATAAGGGTTGGAATTCCTTGGAGTAAGGGAGCAAAAATTTCCCAGACTGAATCTACGAAACTAATAGCTGTTTTCTGACAACAAATCTCTTCACTTTCAAACGGATAAGTTTTCCACAACCAGTCTAACCCATTAACTGTACCTCGGTGAGTACCGAGAACGCCTTTGGGAGTTCCAGTCGAACCAGAAGTGTAGATTACGTAAGCAAGATTGTCACTTCTAGATGTGGTGGCAGGATTTGCTTGACTTTCTCTATTGATAATTTCCCAGTCATTATCTAGACAGATAACTTGTATTTGTTGAAAGCGATCTATTAATGATGAATGACTGATGACTAATGAAACTGGGGAATCAGAAACCATGAAAGAAAGACGATCGACTGGATAATTTGGATCGAGAGGAATGTAAGCACCACCCGCTTTCAAAATTGCCAGAATTCCAACTATCATTTCCACCGATCTGTCCAGACAAATGCCGACGCAAGTTTCGGTTGTTACTCCCAATTTTTGTAAATAATGGGCAAGTTGATTGACCTTTTGGTTCAGTTGTCGATAGGTTACTTTTTCCGAGCGATCGATTAATGCTAAACTATCGGGAAAATGCTCTACTTGCCGTTCAAATAATTGATGGAGAGAGGCATCTTGCGGATAAGTCGTTCGAGTGTTATTCCACTCCAATAACAGTTGTTCTCGCTGTTTTGCAGTTAGGATTGGTAATTCAGAAATTTGGCGGTCGGGATTAGCAACGATGCTTTCCAGTAAGGTTTGAAAATTGTCGATTAGTCCTGTAATTGTTGCCGCATCAAATAAGTCGGTACTGTACTCTAAAAATCCAGTTAATCCTTCTTTAGATTCGCCGAGCGATAGAAAAATGTCAAACTGAGACGTGCCACTATCGAACTCTAAACTACGCAAAGTTAACCCAGCAATCTCTTGCTCGGACTTCGGCGTATTTTGCAGCACAAACATGACTTGAAACAAAGGATTTCGGCTTAAATCTCGATCTGGTTGCAATTCCTCTACTAGCTTCTCGAAAGGCAAATCCTGATGTGCGTAAGCGTCGAGAGTTACCCCGCGTACCCGACTCAAAAGCGTGCGAAAACTTGGGTCGCCGCTGAGGTCATTTCGCATTACCAATGTATTTACAAATAAGCCCAGTATTCCTTCTAACTCGGCTTGATTGCGATTAGCAATTGAAGAACCTATGAGGATATCTTCTTGCTCTGTATAGCGGTAAAGTAAAGTATTAAATCCCGCTAGCAAAGTCATAAATAAAGTGACTTCTTCTTGCTGACTTAATTTACTTAGGGCCTCTGTTAGTGTTTTGGAAAAAGTAAAGTATTGCTTTGTACCATTAAAGGTGGTAATAGTAGGTCTGGAACGATCGACAGGCAATTGCAATACAGGTAAATCACCGCCTAGTTGTTGCTTCCAGTAATTGAGTTGGGTAGCGAGTATTTCACCTTGCAAGCGATCGCGCTGCCAAATTGCAAAATCTGCATACTGGATAGGGAGTTCCTGTAATGACGGAGATTGACCTGTTGAGAACGCCGCGTACAGCGCTGCCAATTCCCCCGCGAAAACTGATATAGACCATCCATCGGAGACGATGTGGTGCATCGTCAAAAGGAAAATATGTTCTGCTTCCCCTAGACGCAGCAAAGTTGCCCGTACCAGAGGCGCTTGGGATAAATTAAAGGGTTTTTTAGCTTCCTCTATCGCTACTTTTTGAACTTCAACATCCCAATTTTTGCCAGATAAATGTTCGAGGTTGACGATAGGTAATTCCCAGGTTGATTCAGATGCGATAGCCTGAAATGGTTGCTTATCTACTATTACAAAACTCGTCCTCCAAGCTTCGTGACGCTTCATAATTTCGTTAAGACTTTGCTTAAGCGCCGTCACATCAAGCATTCCCTTTAAATGAATGGCTGTCGGAATATTATAGAAGGAACTTCCTTGATAAAGTCGATCGATAAACCAGAGTCTTTGCTGGGCAAAAGATAAGGGAATACGATTAGAGTCCGATCGCTTAGGAATAGCAGAACTTTTAGATTTTCCTGTCTTCCACTTTTCCAGAAGGGCTTTTTTGGTTGCTGATAGATTAGAGGTTTGGTTTTCCATGATTTTTATTTAAGCGTAGATGAAGAATAGATGAACGCAGATGTTTAGAAAGGTACGTAGTTGGGCTTTAGCCCTCTTATCGTGTTCATGTAGTAAATGAGGTAAGCGCCTCACAACTCTAATTACCAATTTACCAGTCATACCTTATATACCTGAGAAGGGCTGTATAGACTTTTATCAATTAGCCAAAAGAGCTTCAACTTCTTCGTCAGATAATTCGGCAATTTTTTCTAGGAGAAGTTGGTCGATCGTTTCTGCTTGTTTGGCGACAGTGGATGCTTGAAGTAAAAGGTCGCGCAGTGGTAGTTCGACTGGGAAGTTCGATCGCAATCGCGAAACTAATTGGGTGGCGATGAGTGAATCTCCTCCTAACTCGAAGAAATTATCGTGAATACCGACTTGTTTAATACCGAGAACTTCTTGCCACATTTCGGCAATTTGTTGTTCTAAGTCGTTAGTAGGAGGAACATACGAATTACCAAGGCTGGGTCTTAAATAGCGTGGGGAGGAATCTGTTTGTTGAGATGGTTTTGTATCCGGTATTAGTTCTGCAAGTAAAGCATCAATATCGTCTTGCTTTTGGGGATTAATGGTATAAATTCCTTCGCTGAGTTTAGCAAATTGTTCTCCTAACTTTAACGTAATTACATTTTGACCTTTTTGTTCCAATTTATTAAGTAATTGGGAACCTGCACCAGATTCATCAACAAACACTAACCATCGATCTTTTTGGTCGGATGTTGTTGAGTTGTTAGTCCCAGATAAGGATGGCGATTTGGCATCGATCCAGTAACGTTGGCGCTCGAAAGGATAGGTCGGTAGGGGAAGACGATAACGCGATTCGTGGGTGGAAAAACCCGACCAATCTATCTTTACACCTGCCATCCAAAGCCGACCTAATGCGTTTAATAATAGGGCAACATCGGATTGTTGTTCTTGAGGATGGCGTAAGGAAGTTACCACCAGATGTTTGGCATCAGGTTCTAAATGCCGCTTAGTTAACGAGCTTAACGTCCGTCCCGGCCCTACTTCCAAAAATACTGCTTCCGGCTGTTTCAACAACTCGGAAATTCCGGCAGAAAATCTCACTGTTTGGCGCAGATGTTTGCTCCAATAGCTGGGATTTTTGACTTCATTTTCTGTAATCCAGGTGCCAGTGACGTTGGAAATAAAGGGAATTTGGGGCGGATTGAGCTTCACTTTTTTAATAGCAAGTGCAAACTGTTCCACAATCGGTTGCATCATCTCAGAATGAAAGGCATGAGATGTATGTAGACGGCGACAGTCTATAGCTTGGGAATTTAACTGCTTTTGCAATATTTCGATCGCTTCTGTCGAGCCTGAAACGACGCACGAGGATGGCGCGTTAATTGCTGCTAAAGAAAGTTCTTTGCTCAAGAATGGCTGAACCTCATGTTCTGGAAGTGGCACGGCGAGCATACTTCCAGACGGCAATTTCTGCATCAATTTACCTCTAATTGCTACTAGAAATAAGGCATCTTCTAGGGAGAAAACCCCTGCTAAAGTAGCAGCTACATATTCGCCAATACTGTGTCCAATTAGCGCTACGGGATTCACTCCCCATTCTATCCATAACTTGGCGATCGCGTATTCAACAACAAACATAGCGGGTTGGGTAATTGCAGTTTGTTGTAATTGCTGAGAAGCTTCTGCGATTTGTGCTTCGCTGGGATATAGAATTGAACGCAGATCGATACCTAAATGAGGTTTGAGAATTTCCGCACAGATCTCTATTTGTTCTCTAAATGTCGGCTCAACTTCGTAAAGTTCTCGCCCCATATTTACATATTGTGCGCCTTGTCCAGAAAACATGAATACGATCGGACGGTGAGAGGGCTTTTGGTAGTGCGTGAAAACTCGTTGCGTATCTACATTAGTTAGCGCATTCAGGGCATCTTCAATATCGTGACAAACTACCATTCGGTTATGTTCAAAAGTCCGACGACCGACTTGCAATGTGTAGGCAACATCAGCAATATTTAAGTCGGGATGGTGTTGTAAATGTTTGGCTAAATTCGCAGTTGCAGTCTCTAATGCTGTATTGGTTTTTGCTGATAGTAGCAATAACTGCCAAGGACGTGAGGAACTAGAAGCTTCAAGGGCAGGAGTTTCTTCTAAAATTATATGAGCATTTGTTCCACCAATTCCGAAAGAACTGACTCCAGCACGACGCGGATTGCCGTTAGTTTTCCATTCCGACAACGTAGTATTAACGTAAAAGGGACTGTTGGCAAAATCTATCTGAGGATTTGGTTCTTGGAAATGCAAACTGGCAGGTATTTGTTTGTGTTTAAGTGCTTGGATACTTTTGATTAAACCTGTTATGCCAGCAGCCGTATTCAAATGCCCGACATTAGTTTTAACCGAACCGATCGCACAAAAACTATTCCGAGCAGTGTTGGTACGAAAAGCTTGGGTGAGAGCTGCAATTTCGATCGGATCTCCCAAGGCTGTTCCCGTTCCATGCGCCTCAATATAACTAATAGTTTCGGACTCCACTCCAGCTAAAGCAAGTGCTTCTAAAATCACCTCCCTTTGACCTTCTACACTGGGGGCTGTGTAACCAACTTTTAAAGAACCGTCATTATTAATTGCGGAACCTTTAATGACCGCGTGAATACAATCCCCGTCGGCTACAGCAGCTTCTAATTGTTTCAATACTACAATACCCAAACCGCTACCAAAAATAGTTCCTCCAGCATTTGCATCGAAGGCTCGGCAATGTCCATCAGGAGAATTAATTCCTCCTTCTTGATAGCGATAACCTGTTTTTTGTGGGACTTGAATTGAAACACCACCAGCCAACGCGATATCGCTTTCGCCATTCAGCAAACTTTGGCAAGCTAAGTGAACAGCAACTAATGAGGTGGAACAGGTGGTTTGAATATTAATGCTCGGCCCTTTAAGGTTTAATTTGTAAGAAGTTTGCGTGGCTATGTGATCTTTATCATTTCCTATCAATACTTGGAATAAATCTACCGAGCCTATTAAATCTCGATGGGGATATAGATTGGAAAATAAGTAACTACTCAGAGTTACACCCGCAAACAAACCGATTTGACCGGGGTAAGTGTCTGAATTGTAGCCAGAATTTTCTAGCGCTTCCCAGGCACATTCTAGGAACAGACGTTGTTGGGGATCTGCTATTTCAGCTTCTCTAGGTGTAAAGCCGAAAAATGCCGCGTCAAATAGTTCTATATCTTCCAGTACGGTGCCTGCTTTGACATATTTGGGATCATTGAATACGGCTGGGTCTGTACCTGTAGATATGAGTTCTTCATCTGTGAAAAAAGAAATTGATTCCACGCCGTCACGCAGGTTTTGCCAAAAAATCTCGACATCTTTTGCACCAGGGAAACGACCTGCCATGCCGACGATTGCGATTTCATCTTTGCCATCAAAACGATTGATTTCAGTTGAATTATTCATCGATATTACTGCTCCTCATTATCCCAGGTAAATAAAAAAAGACGCTCTGAAACTAGGGCTTGCGAAAAACGTATATTATCCTTGAGTCTTCGACTACATTTATTGGAAAGTCTTTGGTTAGATCGTAGATTGTAACTTTTTCAAACCCTACCTTTTCTAGAGCAGATTGAACTTCCGATCGGGAATAGCCTTGTTGTGCAAAATTGACCTCTGAACGTTGCCAGCTTCCATTCAGCAATTGGAATGTTACGTGCTTGACTTGGCATGATTTACCATCTGGAGAATGACTGGAATGCTGAAGCCAAACATAATCATCTGCTATGTCACCAAAAAAATTATCTTCAGGAGCTTCAATTGAATTGCTAGAATCTGAAGCTTGTTCTCCCTCACTCAAATCGAACCCGAACCAACCGTTTTTTCCAAGTGCCGAATAAACGTTTTGGAAAGCCTTTGTCAAATCCTCCAAACTCAATATATAGCTGAAAACATTATTTGATGAAAGAACTGCATCAAAGTTAGGAGGCAATTTACAGAAGCGGATGTCATCTCGGATAAATGTACCATTAGGTACATTCTCGCTAGCATAACGTAACATTTCCTCGGAGATATCTAATCCGGTTACTTGATAACCTTTTTCAATCAGACTTTTTACTATTTCTCCCTTTCCACAGCCAATGTCTAAAATGTGCGCTTCCTTTGGAAGATGCTTGAGGATATGTTCCTGCATAAAATCTAGCCAAAGTTCTATCCCCTCTTTGCTTACTGGGTAAGCAAAAGCCCAATTATTATAAAGAGAGCGAGAATTTTCTGCCAAAGGTGAATTTGCTGAATACATAAGTTGATTGGTGTTCTATTTGGAATAAATTTTCAAACAATTTCTAGGCTATATTTTCTGTAGTTTCTACAGAATTAGACATCGAAATCTCTAAAGCAATCTCGATCTGGTCGTTTAAAACAGCATCGATATCATCTTCAGTGGTAAGTGGATTAGCAATCACCGCCCTCAATGCGATCATCGGAATTTCTTTTCCAGAACATATGGTGGTTTTAGTTGTCCGCGAAATAAAAGTACGACCTGCTTGGCGCTGGGCTTTTTGAAGTCGTTCGTTAAATCGATTGATTAGCTGATTTTCACTTTCAGTTAACTGATTTTTAGCCGCACTCTCTCGCAATGACTCCGGTATATAACGGTAAATTAAAAGGTTAATATCCGGTGCTGCTAACAACTCAAATTCAGCTAGACCGCGGATGCGATCTGCCATATATTGAGTCTTGCGAATTCCTTCATCAATCAAAAATTCATATCCTTTTACCCCAATTAAGTTTAGCCCAGCATGAAGAAATAATGCCATTGCCGGTCGAGAACCTTCCAAAGCGCGTTTACCTAAATCGAATGAACCTTTACGCATGGTATAACTGGCATTTTTTTCGATCGCTTGTGCCACGATCGGATCGCGCAAAAAGACCATCCCAATACCCATTGGCAAGTACATTTGTTTATGTCCATCAATCGTCACCGAATCAGCCCGTTCGATCCCAATAAGTTTATGCCGATGCTGTTGGGAAAAAATCACTGGCCCACCCCAAGCGGCATCTACGTGGAAGTGAACTTTAGCTTCTCGCGCAATCTCCGCCATATCGGAAAGAGAATCGACTCCACCTGAGTCTGTAGTGCCAGCAATGCCCACGATCGCGATAATATGTTTGTTTTGGTTGCGACAATCTGCAACGGCTTGACGAAGCGCTTCGATGTCAATCCGATTGTTGCGATCGCTCTTAATTTTAATCAAACCTCTCGTACCGATACCTAACAAGTCGGTGGCTTTTTCAAACGAGTAGTGCATTAAATCCGAACCGATTACTACCGCACCTTTGTAGCCATAATAATCTAAGGCGGCTGTTAAACCTTCCTTTTCTATACCGGGAAAGTCATCTTTTGGCCCTAAAGAACTATTTCTGGCGCACCAAAGTGCGGTGATATTCGCTGTAGTACCTCCAGAAAGCAAAATTCCTAATGTACTCTCGCTGTTTTGAATATGCTGGGCGTAAAAGCGATCGCCCAAGTTGTAAATCAGTTGATGAATCATCGCCAAAGCTTGACGTTCATAAGGACTGAAAGCTTTAGCAGTTTCTATTTTTACGGCGTTTTGATTCATCGCCGTCATCAGTTTAGCTAGAGGCTGCACGAAATGGGGAAGTGCGGCAGTCATGTGACCGATAAATCGCGGCGATGATGTGTGGATTGAATGGTTAATTACGTTGCTGGATAAATATTCCAGGTAGCTTTCAAAATTAGCTGGCTCAATGGGAATTTGAGGATCGCAAAAGTTTTGTGTTAACGCTTGCAAATCAATATCGCTGTTAGTTTTGATGTCGGCTAAGAAATCGCGAGTTACAGCGTTAATTTGCATCTCGATCGTTTCTTCTATAGAGGCAGTAAGCGTGGATGGAGCAAATAGTTCGATCGTTTTTTGTTTGACATTGTATTGGCTCGTGTTTTCGGTGTCAAAGGAGGTTTTGATTTTCAGCATTTTTTGTTGGTTTAACATCACTTTTTCCTACTTTATTTGGGTTGAAAGGTATTGGAAATTCGACATCTAAAATTAGCTTTTAAGACTGCTATCTGCTTTGTCTTGCTGCTCGATGTTCTTGTCTAACTTGTCGGCGGCGGTTGATGGAATCTGTTGGCGTTATAGATGGTTGAGAATTATTTGCAGGCGATCGCGGTTTGTTTTCCTCCTGAATTAAATATTCAGCTAAGTAGCCGATCGTTGGATATTGAAACATTCCAACTAAAGAGAACTCTCGCTGAAATATTTTTTGCATTTGGCTGTGAACACGAACTAAGAGCAATGAATCACCGCCCAAATCGAAGAAGTTATCGTGAATACCTACTTCCTCCAAATGAAGGAATTCTTGCCAAATAGCCGCAATTTTTTGTTCTATTTCTGTTCGGGGTGATTGATAGGCTGCTTCCAATTTAGGACGTGCTTGTTCTGGTGCTGGTAGCGCTCGACGGTCTACTTTACCATTGGGTAGTAATGGCAGATTTTCTAACATCACGAAAGCAGATGGTATCATATAGTTAGGCAGCTTTTCTTGCAGCAGGCGATGAAGTTCGCTGACTGCGATCGGCTGTTCTGGATCGGATATGATATAAGCCACCAATTGCTGATTATCGGTTTCATTTTCCCTAGCCAAAACGATTACCTGTCGCACAGATGGATGTTGAGCTAGTACCGCTTCAATTTCTCCTAATTCTATCCGGAAACCGCGAATTTTGACTTGGTTATCGATGCGTCCGAGAAATTCCAAATTGCCATCTGGTAAATAGCGAACCCGATCGCCACTTTTGTATAGTTTCGATCGTTGATCGTGAACGAGCGCTAATGGATTAGGAATGAATCTCTCCGATGTTAATTCGGGACGATTGAGATAACCTCGCGCCAATCCTGCGCCACCGACATACAGTTCACCAGGTACGCCAATGGGAACAGGTTGTAAGTTTCGGTCGAGGACGTAGATTTGGGTGTTCGCGATCGCACGGCCGATAGAAACGTGCGAATTAGCTCGATCTTGCGGACTGATACTGTAGCAAGTGACATCAGCAGAAACTTCCGAGGAACCGTAAAGATTTAACAGCGTACTCTCAGGTAAAATCTGCCGAAACTTTTGCAATAATTCTACCGAAAGTGCCTCTCCACTCGTTACCCAAAAATTCAATTTTGGTAGCCGTTTTTGCAAGTCAGCAAACGTATCTAAAAGTAACCGCAGTAAAGAAGGAACCAAGACAAGTCGCGTCACTTTATTGTTAGCGAGAGTTTCTACGAACTGGTGAGGGTCTTTGAGAATGCTATCGCTTACAATAATCGTCGGTATTCCTTGCAGTAACGGTCCGAAAATCTCCCAAACAGAATCTACAAAGTTTAACGATGTTTTCTGACAGCAAACATCTTCTCCTTTAAAAGGATAAGTTTGCCACATCCAATGAAAACGATTGACAGCGCCTCTATGCAAACCTAAAACTCCTTTAGGTTTCCCCGTCGAACCAGAGGTATAAATGACATAAGCCACATTATCAATTGTAGAACGACTGACAGGATTTTCTCGACTTTCTTGCTGGATAATTTCCCAGTCAGTATCCAAGCAGATGACAGTCATTTTGGCAAAGTTTTTAACTAATGACGAATGAGTAATCACCGCAGACAATTGACTATCCGACAACATGAAAGCCAGTCGTTCTTGGGGATAATTCGGATCGAGAGGTAGGTATGCGCCACCTGCTTTGAGAATACCCAGAATTCCGACAATCTGATCGAGGGATCTATCTAAACAAATCCCCACCATTACTTCTGAATTTACCCCCAATTTTTGCAGGTGATGTGCTAGTTGATTAGCCTTAACATTCAATTCACCATAGGTCAAACTTTGGTTTCCAAACATTACCGCCACAGCATCAGGCGTGCGTTCCACTTGCGCTTCAAAAAGTTCGTGAATGCACTGGTGCTGAGGATAGTCAGTTTCGGTATCATTCCATTCCACCAACAACTCTTTTAGTTCGGCTGGCTTCAGTAAAGGTAAATCCCCAACTCGCTGTTCTGGATTAGCAACAATGCTTTCTAACAAAGTTTGCCAATGTTTCATCCACCGTTCAATAGTTTGCGAGTCAAATAAGTCGGTGTTGTATTCACAATCGACTACAAGTTGGTCATTTTGTTGGTGAATATCCAAAAAAATATCCGAGATGGAAGAATTGGTAGGATTTCTGACAAACTCGAATTTTCTGCTAAAAGACTCTGAGGTAGCCAGAGGTCTGTCTAAATTAAACAGTATTGTCACTAAAGGTGGACGACTTGTATCTCTTGACAGATTTAGTTTTTTAACCAACCTAATAAACGGATAAATTTGATGGTCATAAGCATCGGATAACACCTGTTTTAATGAACTTAAATATTCCGTGAATGTCTGGTTTTCCACAACTTGACTGCGGATTGGCAATAAATTTACGTAGTGACCGACAAGATATTCACCTTCAACAGATAATTGTCCGGCTGAAGGGATACCAATAACGATATCGTCTTGACCTGTCAATCGGTGAAGTAACGCCAAAAATCCAGCCAAAACTGTTGTAAATAAGGTGCTTTTAAACTTGATACTTTCGTGTTTCAAAGCGCCATAAAAATTTTTATCCAGCGTGAAAGTTTGTCGAGTACCGACGTAGCGATTAAGTGATGGTCGAGGGCGATCGGTTGGCAATTCTAATACCGGAACTGAACTGGAAAATTGCTGCAACCAATAAGCCTCCGCTTTTGCCATTTCTGGACTTTCCTGCTGGCTTGCTTCCCATTCAACGTATTCGCTTAACTGCATTGGTTGTGGGAGTTGATGCTCTATCGCTTGACATTCTGCTGTGTAAATTGCTGTTAGTTCTTGTTGGAAAACTCCCAACGACCAACCATCAGCAATAATATGATGAACTGTAAGAACTAAAAGATGATGTTGTTCTTCTAATTTGACGATTTGGGTGCGGACTAAAGGCCCAGTTTCAAGATTAAAAGTTTGTCGTGCTTCTGTTGCTAAAAATTCCTCTAAATGTGTTTCGCGCTCGCTGTTATCTAAAGTCGAGAAATCCACTACCGGAATGTTGATAGTCAGAGTAGAATTAATTTGTTGACAATCTCCTGACGGACGAAAGGTTGCTCGCAATGCTTCGTGGCGATCGACTACTTCTTGAATTGCTTTACGCGCTGCTGCCAAATTGAACGAACCGCGCAGATGAATTGTCGTTGATTGGTTATAAGCACGGGAGACATTTTCTCCCATTTTTGCCATTACCCAAAGTTCTTTTTGCGCTTCTGTTAAGGGGATTAAAGACTGGCGATTGGCGATCGGCGATCGGGAAGATTTTTTCCCAGTCCCCACTCCCGATTCCCCTGGTAAAAATCCACCTTCTTGCATTTCGCTTATACTTTCCTTGACTGCTTGAATCATCAGATCGATATCTGCATCAGTATGAGCGGTAGATAAGAAAAGTCTCCGGTTTTCTAAAGCAAAAACTCCCTTTTCGAGCAGGTGATAGAAAAATAAATCCATCCAATTGAGGGTGGGAGAATAAGCAAAGCGGAATAGAGAACCAAAATGAACTACCTGAATCGGTAACTGTTTTTGCTCGAAGTAAGTATTGAGCGTGTTGGCTAATTTTAGGGTTTTCGCATTTAACTCTTCTTGCAGTTTTGCGCCGCTATTTTTAAGGTGGGTGAGTGCAGCCAAAGTAGCCGCCATCACGAGAGGATGCTTGAAAAAAGTACCTGCAAAGTGAGTAATTTCGACTTCAGGATAAGACGCATCTCCATAACTCCAAAATCCACCATCTAATGCGTCCATAAAAGCAGCCTTACCAGCAATTACTCCGATCGGCATCCCACCACCAATTGCTTTACCATAGGTTGTGATATCGGCTCGAATATTCCACAACGCTTGTATCCCGCCTGGGTGCATCCGAAATCCAGTAATCACTTCATCAAAAATTAAAACTATTCCCGTTTCTTGGGTTAATTGTCTCAATTCATGCAAAAATTCTTTAGGTTGCAAATCCGGTTTGGCGCTTTGGATTGGCTCTACCAAAACAGCAGCTAATTCACTGGCGTGAGCTCTGATAATATCTAGCGATTTGGGATTTCCGTAATCTAGAACTATTACTTGTTCGACTTTATGTTGCGGAATACCAGGAGCGATCGCGATCGAACGCAAATTTCCCTCTTCACTCGGTACTCCGGCGACCAAAACTTCATCCAAAGTTCCGTGATAGGAACCTCCAAAAAAAGCAATTTTTTCGCGCCCTGTAATGGCGCGAGCGATGCGAATTGCTCCCATTACCGCTTCGCTGCCGTCATTACAAAAACAAGCCCTTTCTTGACCTGTTAATTCGCAAACTAACTGAGCAGCTTTACCGGCAATTGCTGATTGTGGGCCATGTTGTATTCCTTGGTGAACATAATCTTGAATTGCATTAATAATAAAAGATGGAGAATGACCGAATAAAAGTGCGCCAAATCCCATTGACATATCTATATATTCATTCCCATCAATATCCCAAATTCTCGCACCCGAACTTCTTTGGGGATAGATGGGATATACCATTTCTTTGATTGAGGGACGAAATCCCAATACAGATCTGGAATTAGCATGATGAACGCGATCGTTTTGCGTCAAGTTTTTCGATGCTTGAGTGCGTTCGATCACCCGTGCCATTAATGCGTCTAAATGTTCTTGTTGGCGTGGAGTTAAATTGGCGGAACTGGGGGATTTTTGGATTTGGGATTTTGGATTTTGGATTGGAATTTCACTCGGGCGTTCCTGTTCGATAGTTTCGGTAGGTATGCGTGTAGGTTGTTTCTTCTTTGGTGAAATGTTTTCGCGCAGAAAGTCCAGTTGTTTGGACATTACCTCAAGTTGCTGCGCCATCAAACGTTTGATAGCTGTATTATCGGTTTGTCGATCGAGATGCTTTTCTGGCAATAGCGATTCTTTTTTCTTTGGTTTTGAGTTATTTGTTTCGGGCCGATCGGGCGTTAATGTTGGCTCTATCGACGGGATTTGCTGAGATATGTAGACGGCTAATTCGTTAATCGTAGAGCTATTTTCAATTAATAATTTTAAAGAAATATTGACACCAAATGCTTTTTTAATTGCGCCATTTATTTGGAGTAATTGCAGGGACTCAAAACCGAGTTCGAGAAAATTAGTCCGCTCGTCAATTTCAGATGAGCTTACTCCCATTGCTTTACCGACAATTTCTTTTAATACTGACAGGATTTTGTCAGTTGGCGAGGGATGTATTGATGAATTTAGTTTTAGGTTGAGTTGGGAGTCAGACATTGGAATTTCCTTAATTATTAGTCATTAGTCAGATGAACGATGAAGCATGAATGCTAGCCATACATTCTCAGTATCTCCAGTTGTTGAGACATGATCTCAACTTGTTGAGCCATTATTTCTTCAATCTCGCGATCGCCTACATTTTCCTCCTCGATTGTACGATCTACTTCTGTGAATTTATGGTCATGAACTGCTGGATTAGAAGGTTCAATCCAATATCTTTTTCGCTCAAAAGGATAAGTGGGTAAAGGAATGCGATCTCGTCGCTCGTGGCGATAAAATTCCGACCAATTGACCGATCCGCCAGCTAACCAAAGTTTTCCCAATGCGTTCAGCAAGAATGCTATATCTGACTTTCGATCTTTCGGATGACGCAGCGAAGAAAGTACAATTGTTTGAGTATTTTCTTCCAAACAATCTCTAGCAAAGGTACTCAAAGTGCGTCCAGGGCCAACTTCCAACAGGATTCGCTTTGGTTCTTTTAGCAACTCAGCAATCCCGTCAGCAAAACGCACCGTTTGGCGTAGATGTTTCCCCCAATAATTCGGGTCTGTTGCTTCGATTTCAGTAATCCAAGTGCCAGTTACATTGGACATGAAAGGAATTTGAGGAGCCTTTAGTTTGACTTTTCTAAGTTCGGCGATGAAATGCTCGAGAATGGGTTCCATCATATCAGAATGAAAAGCATGAGAAGTATGCAAACGACGACAATCTAAACCGAGCTCAATCAAACGATTTTGCAGCTCGTCAACAGCTTTTATAGAACCAGAAACTACACACAAAGATGGTGTATTAATTACAGCCAGAGAAAGTTCTTCACTTAGTTCAATTTCCTTTTCCGATAGAGGTACAGCCAGCATTGCACCAGCAGGAAGTTGCTGCATCAATCTCCCGCGAGTAGCAACTAATATCAACGCATCTTCCAGGGAAAACACACCAGCAAGAGTTGCTGCAACGTACTCTCCAATACTGTGACCGATCGCAGCTTCAGGAAGCACGCCCCACGACATCCACAACTGAGCTAAAGCGTATTCAATTATAAATAATACTGGCTGAGTAATATAAGTTTTTTTCAGTTGTTGTGCGGCTTCTTCTTCCCCTACTTCACTTGGATACAAAACGGTACGCAAGTCTATTCCCAAGTGCGGTATTAGGAGTTCGCAACAATCATCAATAGCACGAGTAAAAGTAGATTCAGTCTGGTAAAGTTCCCGCGCCATGTTCGCGTACTGCACCCCTTGACCGGAAAACATAAACACGACAGGACGATTACCAGAATCCTCGTGATGGGAGTGGGAAATATCGGAAATTAATATTTTTGTATTTTCTTTTTGCTCACTTTCTAGAGTCAGCAATTGTACAGCATCGTCAATATTTTGACATACCAACATTCGGCGATAATCGAATACTTTACGACCCACTTGCAGGGTGTAAGCCACATCAGCTAAATTTAGGTCTGGATGTTGTTTTAAATGTGTCGCTAAATTTCCCATTGCTGTTTCCAAAGCCGAACTTGTTTTAGCAGAAAGTATCAACAATTGATACTTTCTCCCTTTGTCCCCTCCTACCTTTCTCCCACGCTCTTGATTTGGAGCTTCTTCCAAAACGACATGAGCATTAGTACCGCCAATGCCGAAAGAACTGACGCCCGCACGACGAGGCATTCCGTCTGTTTTCCATTCACGGAGGGTTGTATTGACATAAAACGGACTCTTGGCAAAATCAATTTCGGGATTTGGTTTTTCAAAGTGCAAACTGGCTGGTATTTTCTGATGTTTGAGCGCCAAAACAGTTTTGATTAATCCCGTTATTCCGGCGGCTGTATTCAAATGACTGACATTAGTTTTTACAGAGCCGAGCGCACAAAAACCTTTCTTCTTAGTTTGCGATTCAAAAACTTCTTGCAGCGCTCTAATTTCGATGGGATCTCCCAAAGAAGTACCTGTTCCGTGAGTTTCTATATAAGTGATAGTTTCAGGAGCGAAACGAGCGATCGCTTGCGCCTGAGCAATTACCTTAGCTTGACCCGAAACACTGGGTGCTGTATAACTAACTTTCGCAGAACCATCATTATTAATAGCTGAACCTTTAATTAACGCATAAATGCGATCGCCATCCGCCAAAGCATCTTCTAATCTCTTAAGTACAACAATACCCACCCCATTGCCAAAAGTAGTTCCTCCTGCTTTTGCATCAAAAGCGCGAGTGCGAGCGTCGGTAGAAAATATCCCACTTTCTTGATAAAAATAACCTTGTTTTTGGGGAACTTGAATTGAAACACCACCAGCTAGAGCTAAATCGCATTCGTAACTCAACAATCCCCGACAAGCCGAATGAACGGCAACTAATGATGTAGAACAAGCCGTATTAACATTAATACTCGGTCCTTTCAAATTCAACTTATAAGAAATTCTAGTAGCTAAAAAGTCTTGGTTATTGCCAATTCCCAGCGGCAAATAACCCATTGATTGCAATAAATCGCGATTTGAAATAATATTATTCAGCAGGTATGTACTCTGGTTAGCACCTGCATAAACACCAGCCAAACCTTCGTATTGTTCCGGGTCATACCCCGCATTTTCCAAAGCTTCCCAAGCACACTCTAAAAAAAGACGATGTTGCGGATCTGTAATTTCAGCTTCTTTTGCCAGCATACCAAAAAACGAAGCATCAAACATTTCGATATCATCCAAGACAAACCCAGCTTTCACATAATTCGAGTCATTCAGCCAACTCTTTTCTACTCCCCCATCCCTTAACTCTTCATCACTAAACAATGAAATCGACTCCACTCCATCACACAAATTTAGCCAAAATTCATCGACATTTTTAGCGCCAGGAAAACGACCCGCCATCCCAATAATAGCAATTGGTTCCAACATACCCTCTCCTTCCCAGTTATCCATTGCGACCTCTCCTAAAAAATATCTTAATTTTCTTACCGATTCCTAGCTTGTTTAAACAGTTCTTTTTGTCTGGCTGCCGCTTGTTCTTGCTTCCTGACATAGCTATTAACTTCTTCAAACATTGGTTGCTCCCCATCCTGTTTTTGACTCAAATATTCCGCAAACATCTTTATAGTAGGATACTTAAATAAGTCGATAGCAGAAATATTTCGATCTAAAACCTTATGCAATTTTGCTTGAACTTTGACCAAAAGTAAAGAATGCCCGCCAATTTCAAAAAAATTATCATTAATCCCCACTTTTTCCAATTGCAATATCTCTTGCCAAACCTCAGTAATCAGTCGCTCTGCTTCAGTTTTAGGCATCGCATCATCCCGTTTCAAATCCCGGCGATTTTCCGGTACTGGTAGGGCGAGATAGTCTACTTTACCGTTAGGTGTTAAAGGTAATGCCTCCAACTGTACGACAACGGATGGCACCATATAATCCGGTAACTTTTCTGCTACAAAGCTGCGTAGTTCTAGGCTAATATTATCTGAGACAATATAAGCAACTAAGCGCTTGTTATCTACTTCATCTTCTCTGAGAAGAACCACAGCTTGTTTTACTGCTGGATGTTGGGTAAGTACCTTTTCAACCTCCCCTAATTCAATGCGAAAACCGCGAAGTTTGATTTGGCGATCGCTACGTCCCAAATACTCGATTTCCCCATTAAATCGATAACGACCGATGTCTCCACTTCGATAAAGATAAGCGCCCTCTTCACTGCTAAAAGGATTAGGGATAAACTTTTCTGCTGTTAGTTCTGGGCGATTGAGATAACCTCGCGCTAAACCATCGCCGCCAATACACAGTTCACCCGGAACGCCGATCGGAACGGGTTGCAGGTGCGCGTCCAGCACGTATACTTGCATATTAGAAATGGGACGACCGATCGGAATTGAAGAAAGAGATTGGTTTTTGCTCGTGTCGTACCAAGTCACATCTGCGGATACTTCGGAGGAGCCATAAAGGTTAATTAAAATACTTTGAGCCATCCTTTCTTGGAAGCGCTGACATAGTTCCACGGATAAAGTTTCTCCACTGCTAACCCAATACTTGAGTTTGGGAAGTCTGCTTTGTAAATCTGGAAAAGTTTCTAATAAGACGCGCAACAATGATGGCACTAAAACAAGGCGCGTAACCTGTTGCTGAGATAAAGTTTGAACCAACCGATAAGGGTCTTTTACTATTTCATCGGAAATGATGACAGTTTTCAGTCCGTGCAGCAATGGGGCAAAAATTTCCCAAACTGAATCTATAAAATTTAATGATGTTTTCTGACAGCAAATCTCTCCTTGTTCAAAAGGATAAGGATTCCAATTCAAGCGATTGACCGCGCTGCGATGGCGACCGAGTACGCCTTTGGGTGTCCCGGTAGAACCTGAAGTGTAGAGGACGTAGGCGAGCTGGTCAGACAATTTGGGATTTGGGATTTGGGATTTGGGATTAGATATCGTGTCCCATTCGCGATCGAAATAAACAACTACTGGAGTTACGTTTGCACTCAAAGCTGGTAGTTTTTTAATTAAAGATTCCCGAGTTAATAATACTGAAACTTGAGCATCAGATAATATGAAAGCCAGACGCTCTTGGGGATAGGCGGGATCTAACGGTACATAAGCTCCACCAGCCTTGAGAATGCCTAAAAGTCCGACTACCATTTCGATCGATCGCTCTACACAAATCCCTACCAAAACTTCCGATCGCACTCCTAATTTTCTCAGATAATCCGCCAAGCGATCGGCTTGTTGATTTAATTCTTGATACGTTAGCTGTCGATATTCAAATACGATCGCAACTGCATCTGGCGTTTTTTGTACTTGCGCTTCAAATAGCTGGTGAATACAAGCATCTTTGGGGTAATCTGCTTGAGTGCTATTCCAATCTAACAACTGCTGTTTTTCAGATGATGTTAATAGTGGTAATTCATTAAGACGCAGAGCGGGATTGGCGACAATTCCTGCGAGTAACTGCTGAAAATGCTCGCTCGTTCTGGCGATCGTAGCTGCCTCGAATATGTCGGTATTATATTCTATAGTTGCCATGAATTCCTCCCCTCTTTCTTCGATATACAAACTCAAATCGAATTTCGCAGTACCTCTATCGCTATCCAGACTACTCACCGTCAACCCCGATAACTCTAACGCTGGCATGGGAGTATTTTGAAGTGTGAACATCACCTGAAATAAAGGCGTATAACTCAAAGAGCGTTGCGGTTGCAGTGTCTCTACCAACTTTTCAAATGGCACATCGCAATGAGCGTATGCTCCTACACACGCTTGACGTACTCGACTTAACAACTCCCGAAAAGTAGGATGGCCAGATAAGTCAGTTCGCAACACTAAAGTATTGACAAAACAGCCAATTAATTGTTCTATTTCGCTCATGTTCCGGTTAGCAATGGGGGAACCGATCGCGACATCTTCAATTCCCGTGTAGCGATACAACAAGATTTTGAAAGCGGCTAACAAGGTCATGAAAAAAGTCGCATCTTCGTTCTGACTTAGCGCCTTGAGTGCTTTAGTTAATTCCGCCGTCAGAGAGAAGGTTTTTCTCGCACCTCGGAAGGTTTGTACGGCTGGTCGAGGATAATCTGTTGGTAATTGTAGCACGGGAGGAGTTTTACCCAACTGCTGCTTCCAATAAGCGATTTGTGTTTCCAGCGCCTCTCCTTTTAGGGACTGTTGCTGCCATAAAGCAAAGTCGGCATACTGGATGGGTAGTTCGCTAAGAGGGGATGATTTGCTATTAAAAAATGCTTCGTAAAGTGCTGCTAATTCGCGCATCAGTACGCCATAAGACCAGCCATCATAAATAATGTGGTGCATGGTAACTAGCAGCACGTAATCTTGTTCGCCGATTTGTAACAGCATCCAACGCAATAATGGCCCTCGATCTAAGTCAAAAGGGGATTGGCTTTGTTCGATCGCGAGTTGCTGAATTTGTTTTGTTTGTTCTGCTATTGATAAATCTGATAAATTGATTATTGGCAACTTTATAGTTAGAGATGGAGAAATGATTTGGACTGGTTGTCCTTCCATCATTGTGAAAGTAGTTCGCAGGGATTCGTGGCGTTCTATAATTTCGTTGAGACTGCGCTCTAGTGCTGGTATATTGAGCGAACCTTTGAGTTGGATTGCTCCGTGTTCGTTGTAGGAAGAATTGGTGCGATCGATTTGTTGGAGTAACCACAGTCTTTGTTGAGCAAAGGATAGCGGCGCAGGGTCTGTACGATCGCGTTTGGGAATAAGGTTTATGGGGAAATCAGACTGAATTTCACCCCGCAAGCGTTTGGCGAGAAGTGCTTGTTTGCTGGGGGAAAGTTGATGGCGTCTTGCTAGTATTTGTTGTTTGTTTATGTCCATTTTTTTATAATCTCCTGGTAAGTTTTTTCGATCGCAGATGATTGTAGATTTTTCTAATTGATGATTTCGATGTTCATATATTTGGGGTAAGGTTGAATTGTTTTTAGATCGTTTTCGAGAATTACCAGAGCGCCGTTGTTGTCAATTTCTTTGAATCCGGAAAATTTATAAGCGATGTACATCATCCGATTTCGATTGTTTGAAAGGAATTCTGCACGCAATCGAACGTTATTGTCTTTAGCGAGTTCGAGCAGATAATTTAGCATAACTGTGCCGACACCTCTAGACATGACGCGACAGGACATCAGGAAGAGTTTTATAGTCCAGAAGCTCTCGGAATATTCGAGGAGAGCTAAGCCGATTTTCCCATAATTTCCATACTTATCATTTAAACTGGCGATCAGCAGTTTGTGGTTATCCGATCGACTAAACATATTCAGTTCGTCATAGGAATATGTGTAACCTGTTGTATTTAGTTGATTGGTGCGTACTGTTAGTTCTTCGGCTCGCTGTAAATCTTCTTCTTTAGCTGCAGAAATCGTCAAGTGCATATTTAGGGTAGCTAAGAATTCTTCTTGCGAACCGATGAATTCTGATTCAGCTTGATTTCGCTGGATATCGCTGATATACATCTGCCTTCTTTTTTGGGAATCCTCTGTGATAAAACGAGGATTCATTTCTGGCATTTCTAGTAGATATTCTAGGCGATCGACATTAATACAAAGGACTTCAGGGAGTGAAAATTTTACTTCTTCGAGTTCAAAAATTTGGTCGTCAACAAAAGCGATCGCATCCGTACCGATATTAATTAATTTAGCAATTTCTTTAATCGAAGAAACCTTAGAATTCCAATGGATCTGAGGATAGATAAAATACTCGTGCAATCCTAGTTCTTCAAGTTTCTCGCTCGCACTACTATATTCATTTTTGCTAGCGATGGATTGTAAGATTCCTCGACAATCCAAAGTTTTGATGATGTCGAGTATATCGGGTCGCAAGCAAACTCGATCTCCTTCTAACAATATGCCGTTCCATATGGTGTTATCTAAATCCCAAACGACACATTTGATGGAGCGTGTTTTTTCTTGTTTGTTGTCTGTTGGCGCAGAATTTAAACTAATCATTTTTTCACGTCCTTGCTACTAATTCTTGAGCTATCGAACTGCGATTTTGTGAGAATTTATATTCTTGATAACCGTACTCAGCGATGGTAATTTCTTGAATTTGGGTACTACCTTCGATGATTTCCATGATTTTTGCATCCCGTAAATACCGTTGAACTGGGTATTCGCTGCTGCAACCATTTCCGCCGTGAATTTGGACGGCATCATTGGCTACTTTGGTTGCGATCGTAGAAGCAAAATATTTGGCGATCGAGGTTTCCATAATTGAGTTGGGGTCGCCAATATCTTTGAGATAACCTGCTTGATAACATAGTAATCGGGCGGCTTTGATATTCGCGAGCGCCTCAGTAATCATTTGTCGAATTAGTTGATGCTCTTTGAGATAAACATCAAATTGCTTGCGTTTACTTGTATATTCAATGCAGGCTTCTAAGCAAGCTTGAGCGATTCCTACACAACCGCACGCGACACTGTATCGTCCCAAATCAAGTGCAGAAGATGCTACGTGCGAGAAACCAAAACCTTGTCTGCACACGAGATTTTCTTGGGGAATTCGACAATTATTTAGGTGCAGTTCTGCTAACATCGAACCTCTGACACCTAACATTCCAAAAATTGGTTTAATGGAGAGTCCCGGACTGTTTTTTTCCACTAAAAAAGCAGAGGGTTTACCTTCCCACTTGGCAAAAACTAAGAAAACATCGGCAATTTGTCCGTAAGTAATCCATTTTTTTTGCCCGTTTAAGATATAAGAGTCGCCAGAAAGTGTTGCTGTCGTCTCTACGGCTTTGGCATCGCTACCTACGTTAGGTTCGCTCAATGCGAAAGCTGCGATCGCATCGCCGGATGCTAATTTAGTCAGCCAATGCTCTTTTTGAAATTTACTTCCCCATTTGAGAATAGCATGAGCGACCATAGAATGAACTGTTAGCAAACACCTTAGCGAAGAACATCCCCGTCCGATTTCCTCGTTTAGGAGACCGTAGGCGATCGCATCCATGCCAATGCCGCCCCAGTCTTCGGGTAATATGGCTCCTAAATATCCTTTTTGAGCTAACTTTTGGATGATTTCGGGCGGCGTTCTTTCTTCGCGATCGATGCGAGCGGCATGAGGAACTATTTCTTCATCTACGAAAGCTCTAAAAGTGGAGTGTTTTTCTTTTTGCTGAAAACTTAATTCTATTTTCATTGTATCACTTAATTCCTCCAAAGGTCAACATTAAATCACATTTTTTACTCTCTCGCCAGTACGGTAGTTTTCCGTTCTAGTAACGCCGCCATCGAGTTGATACTCCTGAAGTTGGCAAATTCCAGGTCTTCGTTTTCGATCGTCACTTCAAACTCTTTTTCTATAAACAACACCAATTGCATGGCAAACATGGAATTGACGAATCCCAAAGCAAAGATGTCTTCATCATCCTGCAAGTCATGGTTGCCGAAAAACTGAGAAAGGAATTTTTTGATTTTGTCTTTAGCTGCTTTCATGTTCTGTAATTTCTAATGACTAATGATTGTAGGTATAGAAACCTTTTCCGCTTTTTCGCCCGTGCAATCCAGCATCTACCATTTTTTTGAGTAAAGGACAGGGGCGATATTTACTGTCATTGAAGCTTTCGTACAATACTTCGATCGATAAAAGAATTGTATCTAATCCGATTAAATCTGCTGTTTCTAATGGTCCCATTTTGTGACCGAAACAAGATTTAAAAATTTTATCAACCTGTTCGGCTGAAGCTACTTCCTCTTGCAACAGAAAAATTGCTTCATTAACGGTTAACATTAGCACCCGATTGGAAACAAAACCAGGCGAATCATTAACTAAGATAGATTCTTTCCCCATCTTCGCTAATAATTTTGTGGCGGTTTCGATCGTCGGCTCAGAAGTATGATAGCCGCGAATCATTTCCACCATCGGCTTCATCGGTACGGGGTTCATGAAATGAATGCCAATAACTCGATCGGCCCTCTTGGTAGCGGAAGCGATCCGAGTAATGGAAATGGCCGATGTGTTGGCGGCAAAAATAGTTTCTTCCGGGCAAATTGCGTCTATTTTACTGTATACCTCCTTTTTAATATCCCATTTTTCAGTAACATTTTCAACTACGAATTCCGCTTTTTCTAGGAACTGATAGTTAGTGGAAAAAGTAATTTTATCCAAAATGTCATTTGGACTATCGGCTTTCTCATTTTTGTTGAAAAACCCTTGAAAACGGATATTATTTTTGATTTCCTGTTTCGCTCGTTCCAGAATATCATCCGAAATATCTAAAAGCACCGCATGATGTCCGGTTTGGGCTAGATTTTGCGCTACCCCAACTCCCATAACACCTGCTCCGATTACACCGACTGTTTGAATGTTCATACTTAATCCTTTGGTCATTGGTCATTGGTCATATCATGGAGTTAACTGGTACAAGTTCGCTAACTTCATCTTCAGTTAATCTTTCTAATTCGTTGATGATGATTTCCTCAATAACAAAAGCTAATTCAGCTACAGATGGTGACTGAAAAAGGGAAGGAATAGATAGTTCTATCTGGAAGTCTTGGCGAAGCCGAGAAATTAACTGAATCCCGATCAAAGAGTTTCCTCCCAAGTCAAAAAAGCTGTCATTTATGCCTACGCCATCGATTCCCAGCAACTCTTGATAAATGCCAGCAATTCTGTACTCAGTATCATTGCTAGGTGCGACATATGCAGTTTTTAGAATCGGTCGTTTGTGGGTTGATTTGGTACTAGAAGTTTCTAAATTTTCCAGTACATTTGCTAGCGTAGAAATCTGGTCGTGTTCGATGACAGTTTGGAGATTTCGCGTTGAGACAATGACTTGAGGAAATGTATTAGACAAGATATAGTCTAACGCTTTTACACCTTCTTGAGAGGTAATGCTGTATTTCTCTCGCGCCTGCTTAATCTGAACTTGTACTTCTGGAGGCAATGATGAAAGCCATTCATCTTGCAAGTTGTTTTCTTGCCAGCCATCCCAATTAATAGAAACTGTCAGCATTTCGTGCCTGAAGAAATTATAATGGGCAAAGGCATCGAGAAAAGAACTTGCTGCACAGTAATCTGCCTGACCTAATCCACCGACAATTGAAGAAATTGAAGAAAATAGAACGAAAAAATCTAGCTTTTCATCCTTCAATACCTCATTTATTACCAATGTTCCTTTCACTTTAGGTGCAAAAACACTTTTGGCTGCTTCGGGATCTTTCTGCTGAATAAAACTGGCACTGGCCGTTCCGGCGGCGTGAATTACTCCATTAATTTTACCAAATCGATCGCGTACCTGATTCACCATCGCTTGCATTTGTTCAAAGTTGGAAACATCTGCTTTGACGGTGAGAATTTCTGCGCCCAAATCTTCTAAAAACTTAACTTTTTCAACCTTCAATCTGTTTTGTTCGTCATGTTGCCATTCAGCTTTTGAGGGTAATCCAGATTGGCCAATTAATACTAACTTAGCTTGGGCTGTTTTTGCTAAGTATTCTGCCACAATTAGTCCGAGTTTCCCCAATCCTCCTGTGATTACATATACTCCTCCTTTCCGTAATCTAGTCGTAGGTAGAGTTTGACCTTTCATGGGCAAAGTTTTAAAGTCTTGTACCCAGCGATGATTGCCGCGATAAGCGATAACACGATCGGGAGTTTCCGCAGTCAATTCTACTAACAATTGGTTTATTAATTGCTGCCATTTCCGAGTTTCCGTTCGTGGAAGCGCGATGTCAATGCTACGACAGGCAAGGTTTGAATATTCCTGGGAAATTACCTTGCATATTCCTAAAATCGTGGCTTTTTCTGGATACAACTCCTCTTCGTCAAATACCTCCTGCATATTATTGGAAATCGCACAAAGTTGCAGAGAGTCAGTCAGATTACGTTCTCCCAGTGCTTTTGCCAAAAACAGTAAACTATAGAAACCAAGCTGTTGAAATTTATCAAAATCATCAAGTCTTTTAGGGATGCGATCGCTCGGTGTTACGTTCCACAAATGGGCAATAATTTGCGGAAGTTCACCCAAGCTTTGAATCTCATTCAATAAAGTATCATAATCTTCTTTCTTTTCAGGGTTAATCGCGTATTCGCGATCGCCTATCTTATCGAATTGCTCACCACTTCTCACCACTATTACATCTTGATTCTGGCGCTCAAGTCTTTCTACGAGTTGAGAGCCTACCCCACAGCGATCGATAAACACCAGCCACGATTGTTTTTGAGCAATTAATTTATCGGTTTGCAACGATATCGATAACGGAGATTGTTTCCAATATGGAATGTAAAACCAATCGGAAATATCAAGTTTGTGTTCTAAATCTTTCCGAACATGATGGAGATTTGGCGTATTTTTGGGAGGTTCGATCCAGTAACGTTGACGCTCGAACGGATAAGTCGGTAATGGAATTCGAGAACGGCGATCGCTAGTATAAAATCCCGACCAATCTATCTTGACTCCTGAAAGCCAAAGCTGACCCAAAGTATTGAACAAGAAAGCCAAATCTGACTGTTGATTGTAAGCATCTCGCAGCGAGGGTAACGCGACTTTATCCGCGATCGCCACATTTTCTAAACACTGTAACGCCAAGCTGCACAGCGTCTGTCCCGGCCCGACTTCTAATAGAATCGGTTTGTGTTTTTTCCACAACTCTTGCATCCCATCAGCAAATAACACGGGTTGACACAAATGCTGAGTCCAATAATTAGGATCGGTAGCAAGTTCTGCGGTAATCCAAGTTCCGGTGACGTTTGATATATAAGGAATTTTTGGTGCTTGAAGATTGACGGTTTTCACTAATTCGGTGAATGGTTGAGCGATCGCTTCCATCATCTGAGAATGGAAAGCATGGGAACTTTGCAAGCGCCGACAAGCTAAACCTTTTTCAGTTAGTTGAGCAGCCAATTCATCTATAGCGTTTGTAGTTCCCGCTACTACGCAAAAAGCAGAACCATTAATTGCCGATAAAGAAAGGTTTTTATTCAGCAAAGGACGTACCTTTTCCTCACCCAAAGGAACCGCCAACATCGCTCCATTTGGTAACTCTTGAATCATCTGCGCTCTTTTGGCGACGAGAGTAAGAGCATCTTCTAGAGATAACACTTCTGCTAGCGTGGCGGCGACATATTCACCGATGCTGTAACCGATCGTTGCCACAGGATGAATTCCCCAGGAAATCCACAACTGAGCTAAAGCATATTCGGCAACAAAAATAGCGGGTTGAGTGAGACGAGTTTCATTTAGTTTTTGAGTAGTTTCATCTACCTTTTGTTCGCCGCGACCGAGCATTTTTCGCAGATCGAAACCTGATGGAGAGGTGGTTTTCTGCTCGTTGCGATCGCGATACATTACATCTCGTAAATCCAAACCAAGCAGAGGTATTAGAAATTCGCAACAGCGATCGACTGTCTCTTGAAATGTCGGTTCAACTTGGTATAATTCCCAACCCATGTTGACATATTGAGTTCCCAGTCCTGTAAACATAAAAGCGACTGGACGTTCGATTCCATCCTGAATATTATTGAGAACTCGTTTGGGATTTTGAAGTGCTGCGATCGCATCTTGAATATCTTTGCAAACCACCGTTCGCCGATGCTCAAAAGATCGACGACCTACTTGCAAGGTGTAAGCGACATCAGCTAAGTTGAGGTCAGGATGCTGTTTTAAGTGTTCGGCTAAATTTGCCGTCGCCGTTTCCAAAGCTGAGTTAGTTTTGGCAGATAACATTAGTAATTGCCAAGTACGAGATGTTTCAGAAGTTTGAGCAGGCGGCGCTTCTTCGAGAATTACGTGAGCATTTGTACCTCCAATTCCTAAAGAACTAACCCCAGCACGGCAAGGATTTTGGTGCGTTTCCCACTGTGAAAGTTTGGTGTTGACGTAAAACGGACTGTTAGCAAAATCAATCTTGGAATTGGGTTCTTCAAAATGCAAACTTGGTGGAATTAACTGATGTTCGATGGCTAAAACTGTTTTAATTAAACCTGCTACGCCAGCAGCAGCACCGAGATGTCCGAAATTAGTTTTAACGGAACCAACTGCACAGAAAGCTTTTTGTGTAGTACGATTTTGAAAAACTTGGGTTAGCGCAGCAATTTCGATCGGATCTCCTAAAGGTGTTCCGCTTCCGTGAGCTTCAATATAATTTATTGTTTCCGGTTCAATTCCCGCGATCGCTTGAGCTTCGGAAATCACTGCTGATTGACCATCTGGACTCGGAGCAGTATAGCCAGCTTTCAACGCGCCGTCATTATTAATTGCCGAACCTTTGATAATTGCGTGAATGGAATCTCCATCTGCGATCGCATCATCTAACCGCTTGAGAACCACAACTCCTACACCGCTACCGAAAATACTTCCCCGCGCTTTAGCATCAAAACTTCGGCAATGTCCGTCGGGAGAAGCAAATCCCTCTTGAGACAAATACCCAACCTTCTGTGGAACGCGAACTGCAACGCCACCAGCCAAAGATATATCGCATTCGCCATTCAATAAACTTTGGCAAGCGATATGAATAGCCACCAGTGAAGTAGAACAGGCGGTTTGAACGCTGACACTCGGCCCTTTGAGGTTCAATTTATAAGAAACTCTGGAAGATAGATAATCTTTATCATTTCCTAGCAGCGTTTGTAAATCTGATAGACCAAAATTAGGATAGATATTGTTGAGCAGGTAAGTGTTAGTTTCTGAACCTGCGTAAACACCGATCGAACCTTGGTAAGTTTCCGAATTGTAACCTGCATTTTCTAGTGCTTCCCAAGCAGATTCCATAAATAATCTATGTTGGGGATCTAAAATTTCAGCTTCTTTCGGACTGAAGCCGAAAAACTCAGCATCAAATCCTTCAACGCCTGCCAGGACAGCATTAGCTTTAACGTAATTAGGGTTGTTCAGCAAAGTTGAGTCTACACCTGAAGAGAGTAGTTCTTCATCTGAAAAAAATGCAATTGACTCTACACCGTCTCGCAGATTCTGCCAGAAAACATCGATATCTTTTGCACCAGGGAAACGACCTGCCATTCCGATAATGGCTATTTCCGACCCATTCATATCATTCTGTAAATGCACTTCACTCATCTTAACCTCCTTTCTTATTTATCATTGATAATTTAAAATCGCAACTCCAAAATCTAATTTATCCTCCCCCGATGCTTCTGTCTGGATTGTTGTTGTTGACCTCGTAAAGTTTGGCGATCGCTCCGTATTGAGCCTCGCTCTTGACCTTGTTCGGTCGAGGTTTTTGTAGTTTCATTTTGATTTAAATATTTGAGCAAAGAAGAAATAGTTGGGGCTTTAAACATATCAACTATCGGTATTTTTTTACCCAATATTTCTTGCAATTTGAGTTGAGTCTTGACCATGAGTAACGAATTACCCCCCAACTCAAAGAAATTGTCATGAATTCCCACTTTTTCGAGTTGAAGTAGCTGTTGCCAAACCCCTGCAATTAGTTGTTCGGAATCAGTTACTGGCTCAACGTAAGCCGCACTCTGCTGGGGAAGCAGACTCTCTAGCGCAGACAAGGCGAGGCGATCGACTTTACCATTCCGTGTTAATGGTAAGTCGTCTAGTAGCACATAACCAGAAGGTACCATATATTCGGGAAGTTTCTGCTGCAAGAAATCGCGTAATTCATCAGTTAATGATTCTGATCGATCGTTCTGAAATGTTGCAGGTTTTTCCTCCAACCACTGCTTAGTCCAACTTGGATCTATTCCTCCGCCTACCATATTGTGAAGTAAAATTTGACTGGATTCGAGTGCCAATAAATCTCGCAATTGGTCAAATTCTATCGAACCAATAGGACACAAACCAATTTCATATTTTGGCGCGGTTTCCATCAGTAACTGACTGATATAACCCGCCTCCAACATACAAAAATCTCGCGTCACTTCTCCATACATCGGCGCGCTCGCACTCAGTTGCCCGATCAAAAATAGAGAAAAAGCCGATTCCTCAAAAATTAGCTGATTTTTTTGATAGATCCTGCTGTTAATATTACTAGCAGCACTCACAAATACCAAACGGTGGTAAGTAGGATTGTAATAGTAAAATCCACTTTCTAACCCTTCCACTCGGTTGGGTTTAACATACAAATATGCCTGCACGGGGTAGAGCCCACCAGCGGAAGCATAGCGATATTTAGGTAAAGGGGAACTATCCAGCGTTATTGGTAGCAGGCAACTTAAAAACTCACCTAACTGTTTCAAAGAAATGGCTTTATCTAAAAATTGCCGATAACTTTGACGCTGCAAATAAGCCTGGTTCATAATTTCATCAAACTCAGGTTTTGGCAACTCAATACTGGGTTGAGTGGGTTGAAGCTGTCGCAGTCCTAGTTGTTTGAACTTAAATTCAATGCGTTCTGCCGGATCGATTAATACTCCTTCAAGTTGACCCGGCTCATAAGCTTCAGCCAGCTTATTTTCGGTAGAAATTTTCTGTTTGGGGACGATGTAAGCCACCAAGCGCTGTTGGTTAGACTCGTTACCCACAACTGTAACTACAGAAGCTTTTACATTGGGATGTTGGGTTAAAGCCGCTTCGATTTCTCCGGTCTCAATGCGCTGTCCTCGAATCTTGATCTGGAAATCTACTCGTCCTAAAAACTCGATGTTGCTATCTGGTAAATAGCGACCTAAATCTCCCGTGCGATAAATCCGTTCTCCCGTGCGCGGATGAGTGATGAAATTAGTTTTAGTCTTTTCTTCGTCCTGCCAGTAACCTTTTGCTAATTGTACGCCAGCGCAGTACATTTGACCCGGAACCCACACCGGACAATCTTCTAAAGATTCGTTCAAAATGTAATATTTGGCGTTAGCCATCGGTTGACCGTAGGGAATACTTTTCCAGTTTGGGTCTTCTTTTTCGATGAGATAACCGATGTTCCAAATTGTAGTTTCAGTCGGACCACCAATACTAAGGATTTGGATACTTGACAGTAAAGATTTTAGTCGTTCTGGCAAAGAAATCGGTAGCCAATCTCCACCCAAAATTGCCAAACGCAAACTTAAAGGAATAGTTGCCGATTGCTGTTCGACATAACTAACTAACATCTCCATCATCGCCGGGACTGAATTCCATAAAGTCACTTTTTCTCGCACCATTAAATCTACCCAGCGCGATGGATCTTTGACCGCTTCAGCATCTGGCATGACAATGCTACCTCCAGCACTTAAAAGACCAAAAATGTCGTAAACAGATAAGTCGTGATTGAGCGCGGTTACAGCTAGGATAGAGTCTTGGTAACTGACATTAAAGCGTCTATTAGTGTGGACAACCACATTCACCACGTTGCGATGAGTAATCATTACTCCTTTGGGTTTGCCTGTGGAACCCGAGGTGTAAATTACATAAGCTAAATCGTCTGGTTTTTGAACTGGATCTAATGCTTGTTTGCTTTCTTTTGCTAAGTCTTCATTGTCTAAACAGAGTAGTTGAATTCCTTCACGCCCAGTAAGTTTTTCTTTTAACCTCGATTGAGTCAAAACAATTTCAACTTGGCTGTTTTCTAAGAGATAAAACAAGCGTTCTTCCGGCAATCCGGGGTCGATGGGTACGTAAGCAGCACCGGCAGCTAAAATGCCCATAACTGCAACAATTTGTTCCCATCCTTTCTCCATTACTATGGCGACTAACCGACCGGGAAGAACTCCTAATTGCCGCAGTTGATGACCGACTTGATTCGATCTCTCGAATAATTCCTGATAGGTTAAGCTGCTAGTGGAAGTTACCACAGCCGTTTTTTCTGGTCGCTGTTTAACTTGAGTTGAAAACAAACTGTGGAGTAACGTATCTGATACTTCAGCCGCAGTATTGTTGATAGCTGCGCGTTGTTCTAATTGTGCGGGTGGTATTAATTGCGGCGCTGTTTCTTGCCAAGTGTTTTCTTCATCAGCTAAGCGTTGCAGGAGACTACAAGCTGCGTCGAACATATCATCGATCATCCCTTCTGGGAATAGTTCGTCTACAACTTGCCAAGTGTAGGTTAGAGAGCCATCCGACTCCACGAAATAGATATTATCTATCCAAATTTGCGGGGTTTGGTAGACGTTATAAACCACTTTTCCCAGAGGAATATCTCCGATCGCATTATTACCATCCACATCTTGAGGAGTAGTCGTAAATACGATCGGCATTGCGACTCCTCCCGCCTTGCCTTGAACCTTAGCTAATTCCCGCAGGACTCGCACGCCAGTTACATAGTCGTGTTCTAAATCCTGCCAAAGTTGCGACTGAATGCGCTGCGATCGCACTTCAAATGATTCATTTCCTGAGTTGTCTATTTCTAGGAGAGTAAATGATACCAATTCTCCCATAATATCGTAGACTTGAGGATGCAATGGTAGGCGATTGAATCGCGGCACGTTGATAGTAAATCTCTGGTTTTTAGTCCACCGTCCTATCACTTCCGCGTAGACAGCAAGCAATGTTCCAGCTAAGGTTAAACTTCCTTTAGCAGCTCGATTTGTTAGTCTTTGTACCGCTTGAGATTCTATTTTGTATTTGAGACTAACAAATCGAGGGTTTTTGAGATTGCTGGGATTTTGTGCTAGGGGTAATTCCGGTGCTGGTGGTAACGTGGGGATACGAGATAGCCAATATTTTAAAGATTTTTGATAGAGGGGTGAATTTTCGAGATCTATCACAGCTAAAACGTAGTCTCGGAATGAAAGTTCTAGGGTTGAGGGGAAGCGATCGGGAGCTTCGTAGAGTTCTTTTAACTCTCGGAATAAAAGCTGTAAACTCCTACCATCAAGACACCAGCCATCGATGCTGATATGAAGCCTGCTGCTATTTTCATCTAATTGAGATGCGACGATTTCAAATTGAGGCCACTGTTCGAGAGGTAACATTTGGTGCGAGAGGCGATCGCGAATCATTTCTATTTGAAAAGCTACAGCCTCAGCGTCTTTTCCCCGCAGATCTAATACCTGAATTTCATAAGGCGGTACTTGCGGCAAAATTTGCTGCTGTCCATCCGGCAAAACGATCGCTCGCAGCATATCGTGACGGTTAATTAACTGCTGCCAAGCTAAATTTAATCGGTCTATATTTAGATCGACGATCTCGATTTCTGTATAGCTGTGGATCGACACATTCCCCATATCAAAAGAATCCGTTCTACCGATCCAGTAAGCCTGCTGCATATCGTTGAGCGGGAAAGGCTGATACCGATTTTTTAGGTCTGGTGAAATCAAAGGCAATGTTTGGTCTTGAATGCTGGAATGTTCGCTAAATTTATTTAGAAATGTCAGGATTTCAGTTTTGCGATCGGTCAATTGTTCGCGCAACGCAGGTGTCAAAATTTCCTTCGGAGCATTGCAGCGCAGGCGATCGTTATCTACCCAAAGTTTGATACCGAGTTCGCTGAGGTTGAATAAAAATTCGTCAATTGATTGTTTCATAATTCGATCTCCATTCTGTCATCTAATTCAGTATTAATAGGCGCTTGGAATTTTTCAGTAGTCAAACGAATCTTCTCGATGTACTGGGAAATATCGGCTACAGTGGGTGCATCAAAGAGGATGCTTAACGGCAAATCCATCTTGATGGCTAGGCGCATCTGAGCAATAACTTGGGTGGCTAATAAGGAATGTCCGCCTAATTCAAAAAAGTTGTCATGGATACCTACTTGCTTAACACCTAGAAACTTTTGCCAAATGTTAGCGATCGTTTCTTCGAGCTCGTTGAGGGGAGCAATATAAGCATTGCTTAATTCGGGTCGAGGGTGTCTTGGTTGGGATAAATTAGTCGTTTCTCCGGTTTCTGAAAAACTTAGTATGCTATCCGAATTATGCCGAGCGATTAAGGTCATCAAATCGCGGGTCGATACTAAAACTTGGGGCAATTTCCTCTCTAAAATTCGTCGAAAAACGTTAATACCTTCTGACGGTAATAATCCATCTTCGGTAAATTTTGTTGGCAATCCTTTTGCAGGAAACTGGAGATTGGGAGAAGCTAATACATTATATTTTACCTCTTCCGCTTCCCTTTTCTCATGCCAGGGGAGCGCAATTTTGCTAATATCTTTGGCTGCTGTCATGTATTCAAAGGCGCCAACTATTTCCGAAATTGGAAATACTTGATTTCGCTCGAACTGTTTCACCTCTTCAGCAGCCATTCCCACTTCTTGCCAAGCATCCCAGTTAATACAAGTGGTGAACGTGCCATTTGTGGAGTTTTTATAGTGAGAAAAAGCATCCATAAAAGCATTAGCTCCAGCATAATCCACCTGTCCAACTCCGCCTATCACCGAAGCGAGAGAAGAGAACAAAACAAAGAAATCTAACTCGACATCTTTGAGTAGAAGATCGAGCACCAAAGTACCTTTTACTTTAGGAGCTAAAATACGTTCAGCTTCCTCCCGCGTTTTGCGTTGAATTATACCGCCTCCAGGAACCCCAGCAGCGTGAATCACGCCATCGATATGACCGAATTGTTTTTGAGCAATCTCGATCGCAACCTGCATTTGTTCTAAATTAGTAACATCAGCGGTAGCTACCAAAACCTCTGCACCAGACTCTTCAAATTCGAGTAATTTGCGAATCTTGCGACTAATGTTATCTTGGTCATCGTGAGTAGCTAACCATTGCGAGCGCTCGTTGCGATCGGGAAACGCAGAACGTCCTACTAAAACCAGTTTTGCTCTGACTGTTTTCGCCAAATTCTCTGCTAAAACAAGACCAATTCCCCCCAGTCCACCTGTAATTAAATAAACTCCTCCTTCCCTCAAAACTGGTGTTTCTTCTAGTGCTTCATTTAGTTGAACTGGCTCAAAACTTTGTAACCAGCGATTATTGCCCCGATAAGCAACGATCGCATCATTAGATTTGGGGTTGTCAGCTACGATCTCTGTCAATAGTTGGTCTAGGAGTTTTTCTTGCCAACTTCCCGAAGATGGAAGCACAACATCAATGCTGCGACAATTGATATTTGGATATTCTTGCGCGATCGCTTTCACAGTTCCCAGCAAAGTTGCTTTTTCTGGACAGAGCAATTCATCTCCAGTTACTTCCTGTAGGTTATTAGAAAAAACCACAATTTGCAACTCATTAGTTAAATTCTCATCCCCCAAAGCTTGCGCTAGAAATAGTAGACTATAAAATCCTGTTTCTTGCGCTCTGTCAATCCATTCCCAGCCCGATTGTTGAGTTTCGCCCGTCACAGTCCACAAATGCGCGATCGTTTTGGGAATATTCTCTCTGTCAAAAAGTGCTTTAACCAAAGCCTTGTAGTCCTGGGGTTGTTGAGGATTGATAGTATATACATCTTCCCCAAATTTGGCAAATTCTGACCCAATTTTGACTGTAATTACTTCTTGATTTTGCCGCTCCAATCGTTTCAAAAATTCAACACCCAAACCGCATTCATCGATAAATACCAGATAGCATGACTGAACTTGCACGGTATTCGATTTATGCGTTGAGAGAAGAGAACGTTTCCACGAGGGAATATAAAACCAATCTGCAATATCTGGTTTTCTATCCAACTTTACTTGAGGATTAGTAGCTGATTCTGCTGGTGGATCTATCCAATAACGTTGGCGCTCAAAAGGATAAGTTGGTAGGGGGATGCGATCGCGTTTTTCACTTGCATAAAATCCCGACCAATCTACCCGCACTCCTGCTAGCCAAAGTTTACCCAGAGTATTCAGTAAAAATCCTGAATCTGACTCTTTATCCTTGGGATGAGGAAGCGAAGAAAGTACGATTCGTCCAGATGCTTGCTGTTTAGCCAGCGTAGTTAATGTTCTTCCCGGCCCAACTTCGAGGAAAATGAGTTGAGAATCTTTAATTAACTCGGCAATTCCTTCAGAAAATCGCACGGTTTCCCGCAAATGTCGCGCCCAATAATTCGGATCGATAGCTTCAGCAGCGGTAATCCAAGTACCAGTAAAATTGGAGATAAAGGGAATTTGAGGAGGAGTGAATTTTACTTTTTTAAGTGCTAGCACAAACGGTTCGATAATCGAATCCATCATTGCGGAATGAAACGCATGAGAGGTATGCAAGTGGCGATATTCTATCCCCTTTTCTGCTAGTTGACGTTCGAGGTTTTCTACCGCTTCTATCGTTCCTGAAACCACGCTCAAAGATGGACTATTACTGGCGGCTAAAGAGAGGTTTTCATTCAAAAATAATTGAACTTTTTCCGCAGATAAACTTACGGAAATCATCCCCCCGCCAGGTAACTGTTGCATCATTTTTCCGCGAGTAGCTACCAGCAACAAAGCATCTTCTAAAGAGAACACGCCACCGATACAAGCTGCTACATATTCGCCAATACTGTGACCGATGATCGATTGGGGCTGTATTCCCCAGGATATCAATAATTTGGCGAGCGCGTATTCAATAACAAATAGCGCGGGTTGAGTAATAGCAGTTTGCTGTAATTGTTGCGTTGTTTTTTCGGTTTCTTCCTTACTGGGGTAAATCAACATACCCAAATCTAACCCTAAATGAGGTTGAAGTAATTTAAAACACCGATCGCACTCTTCTCGAAATATTAATTCGCTCTGATAAAGTTCCCGCGCCATATTGACATATTGCGAGCCTTGTCCTGTAAACATGAAAACGACGGCGCGATCGCTTGATTCGATAAAATTAGTAAATACTCGCTGGGGATTGTTCGATGTGAGAGTTTTTACTGCATCCTCAACGTTCTCTGCTACGATCGTCCGGCGATAATTGAATGCTCGACGACCGACTTGCAGGGTGTAAGCTACATCGGCAAGATTGACATCGGAATACTTCTCTAAATAGTTAACTAAATTAGTTGTAGCTGTTTCTAATCCCGAATTAGTTTTAGCTGACAGTATTAATAATTGTTGGGCGCGAGAAGGACTAGACGCTTCTGATGTAGGAGCTTCTTCGAGAATTAGATGAGCATTAGTACCGCCAATCCCAAAAGAGCTCACTCCAGCACGGCGAGGATTACCGTTAGCTTTCCATTTTGAAAGTTTACTGTTGACATAAAACGGACTATTTTCAAAGTCTATCTGCGGATTTGGTGTCTCAAAATTTATACTGGGAGGCAGTAATTTGTGATGCAGTGCCAAAATAGTTTTAATTAAACCTACAATTCCAGCGGCCGCATCTAAATGCCCTACATTTGTTTTGACCGAGCCGATCGCACAGTAACCTTTCTTATCAGAATTTGCTCGAAAAGCTTGTGTCAGCGCCGCGATTTCGATCGGATCGCCTAAAGGAGTTCCGGTTCCGTGAGCTTCTATATAACTGATTGTTTCTGGCTCAACTTCCGCCATAATTTGAGCCGAGCGAATTACCCTCGATTGACCCTCTTCACTGGGAGCAGTATAGCCAACTTTTAATCCACCATCATTATTAATAGCCGATCCTTTAATAACAGCATAAATGCAATCTCGCTCTGCGATCGCATCATCCAACCGCTTGAGAACAACAACACCAATTCCATTACCGCCAATTGTACCGTTTGCTTTGGCATCAAAAGCTCTGCACTTGCCATCAGGAGAAATAATTCCTTCTGGCGATAGTGTTAGTTCGTTTTGAGGAACTTTGACAGCAACACCAGCCGCCAAAGCCATATCGCATTCGCCACTTAATAAGCTTTGACAAGCTAAATGAACTGCCACTAATGAACTAGAACAAGCTGTTCCTACACTAACACTCGGCCCTTTCAGATTCAATTTGTAGGAGACGCGAGTAGGAACGTAATCCTTATCGACTCCAACCAGAGTTTGCAAGAAACTCATTGAATCCATCAATTCTCGGTTGGGATGAAGGTTATAAAGCAAGTAAGTGCTAATTCCCGTTCCCGCATAAACTCCGATCGGTCTTTGTTCGATTTCAGAGTCATAGCCAGCATTTTCCAGCGCTTCCCAAGCACACTCTAAAAACATTTTGTGTTGGGGATCCATCGTTTCTGCTTCTCTAGGATTAAAGCCAAAGAAAGAAGCATCGAATAGTTCTATATTATCGAGAATAGAGCCTACTTTTGTTGTGCCATCGGCTAATTTATTTGGTCTTGGATTTGGAAAGGTTGAAGTTAAATTTACCCCAGCTTTCAAATTCTCCCAAAAGTCATCAATGCTTTTACTTCCTGGAAATCTTCCAGACATACCTACGATCGCAATTTCTAATCCATTTTTTTCGTAACTCATCGGCTTCTATTTCCTCTCAATATCTATGTTCATCTGTCGTAAAAATTTAACCCGGCACTTATGTAATATCCATAACCACAAATAAAGTTAATGCTTATCTTTATACTCCTAAAGTGGAGTAAATAACTTTCAAAGATTCATAAGCCGGGATTTTTGAAATCTTTGCTGGAGGCGATTTTTTCCTTGTTGGATTTTCTCTTCCGCTTCAGCTTTGGGCTCGTGCAATAAGGAGACAGATTTTTGGTTTAAGTGCTTTGCTAAAGCACTAATTGTTGAGTATTTAAACAAATCAGTCAATGCAATATATTGTACCATGTCTGGCAGCAAATCTCGCAGCCTCCTGTAAAATTTTGTGATTAGTAATGAATTGCCACCCAAGTCAAAGAAATTATCGTTAATGCCTACCTTCTCTAGTTCCAAAATCTCTCTTACAGCAGTAGCAATTGTTTGTTCAACTTCGCTTTTTGGGGGAACGTAAGCAACTTCTACTTTTTGGAAAAAACTATCTTGAATAAGCAGATCACGACGGTCTACTTTCCCATTAGCAGAAAGGGGTAAAGCATCAAGAAATGTAAAAGCTGATGGCATCATGTAATCGGGTAACTTCTTTTTAAGAAATTCGCTAACTTCTTCAATAGTAGGATTTGGTTTTCTGTCGGAAATAAGGTATGCTACCAACTGCTGTTTATGCTGTTCCCCAATTGCTGCCACTACCGAAGCTTTCACATTAGGATGCTGTGTCAAAGCCGCCTCAATTTCTCCGACTTCAATGCGGTGTCCCCGAATCTTAATCTGGAAATCAACTCGTCCTAAAAATTCAATGTTGCCATCAGGATGATAACAACCTAAATCTCCTGTCCGATACAGACGTTCTCCCGTGCGCGGATGAGTAATAAAACTGTCGCCAGTCTTTTCTTCATTGCGCCAATAGCCTTTTGCCAACTGCACCCCAGCACAGTACATTTGTCCCGTAACCCACATCGGACAGTCTTCTAAAGCGTCGTTCAAAATATAATATTTCGAGTTCGCCATCGGTTGACCGTAGGGAATGCTCTTGCAATTTGGATCGACTTTTTCAATGAGATAGCCAATATTCCAAATAGTAGTTTCAGTCGGGCCGCCAATGCTGAGAATTTGGGTATTTGGTACTAGGGATTTTATGCGAGTTGGTAAAGAAATCGGCAGCCAATCTCCTCCTAAAATTGCCAGTCGCAAACTTTTTAGTATCGCTCCAGATTCACCCTCCATGTAATCTACCAACATCTCCATCATCGCCGGAACTGAGTTCCATAATGTTACCCCTTCTCTTATCATTAAATCTACCCAATGACGGGGATCTTTCACAGCAACAGCATCCGGCAAAACGATCGCGCCGCCAGCACTCAAAAGACCGAAGATATCGTAAACGGACAAATCGTGATTGAGAGCGGTCAAAGCTAAAATTCGGTCTTGCGAACTAACATTAAAACGCTGATTCGTATAAACAACAACATTCGCCACATTGCGATGAGTAATCATCACCCCTTTTGGCAATCCTGTAGACCCAGAAGTATAGATAACATAAGCTAAATCGTCTGGTGTTTGAACGGGATTTAATGCTTGCTTGCTTTCTCCGGCTAAGTCTTCATTATCTACGCATATTAGTTGAATTACCGAGCGCCAAGTAAGCTTTTCTTTCAACCGAGATTGAGTTAAAACTATCTGAACTTCGCTATTTTCTAACAGATAAAATAAGCGTTCTTCAGGTAATCCTGGATCGATGGGGAGGTAAGCAGCACCTGCAGCCAAAATACCCATAACTGCGACAATTTGTTCCCATCCTTTCTCCATTACTATAGCGACTAGCTGATTGGGAATAACCCCTAATTGGCGCAATCGATGACCGACTTGATTCGATCGATCGAATAATTCCTGATAAGTTAATGTTCGTGCGGATGAAATGACCGCCTTTTCACCTCCTCTTTCCCGGACTTGCGCGGCAAATAAACTATGCAGTAAATCATCTGGAATCGCTGCGTCTGTAGAATTAATCGCATTTCTTTGCGCTAATTGCGCCGGAGGTAAAAGTTGCCGATTCGTTTCCACCCAGGCAGATTCAGACTTAGCAAGTTGCTTGAGAAAACGGCAATATGCCTCAAACATATCTGCGATCGCACCTTCCGGGAAAAGTTCTTCAACTACGTCCCAATTAAATGTCAATGCTTCTTTTTCTTCCCAAACTTGAATATCCATCCAAGCTTGGGATGCTTGACTAATTCCATATACCAATTCCCCAAAATGACTGAACGTTAAAGTTTCTTGTCCCAGAGAACGGAAGCCGAGAGTGCTCGTAAAAACAATTGGCATCGCGCTAGGAGTTGTTCCTCTGCGGCGAGCCAATTCCCGCGTCACACTGACTCCACTAAAATAGCGATGTTCTAAATCTTGCCACAGTTGTTTCTGAAGGCGAATGGCTCGATCGATAAACGACTCACAAGCGGAATTATTTACTGCTAAAAGAGTGACGGAGGTAAAGTCTCCTAAGATGTCATGAACTTGAGGATGTAGCGGTAAACGATTAAATAAAGCCAGATTAATTGTAAATTTTTGGCTTTGACTCCAAAGCGCGATAATTTCAGCAAAAGCTGCCAGTAATAGCCCAGAAGGAGTCACACCCGCTTGCGCCGATCGCAACTTTAACTGTTGCCAATCAGTTCGTTCCAGTCCGCTTTCGTAGCGCCTGTTGCGATGCTCTTTGAGTTCTTTAGGATTTTTGGCGAGAGGTAAGTCCGGTGCTAGAGATAGAGTATCCAGACGACTCAACCAATATTCGTGCGATCGCTTATATAATTCCGTATCTTGCAATGCTTGTTCTGCCAAAACATAATCTCGAAATGTTATTTCTAACGGTGGCAATATCGCATCAGGATTTTGATACAGTTGAAACCACTCATCAAATAACCGAAACAAACTCCAAGCATCAAATACTTGCAAATCGTAGCTGATATGCAGCCGAACTACATCCCCATTTAACCGCGTTGCTCTAAACTCAAATAAAGGCCATTGGTCAGCAGGTAAAACTTGATGGGATAGGCGATCGCGAATTGCTTCAATCTCAGAGGTTACAACTTCTTTCTCCTGTCCCCTCAGATCCAAAACCTCCATTTGATATGTAGGAACTTGTTTGAGAACTTGTTGCTGGCCATCCGGCAATACTATTGCCCTCAGCATATCGTGGCGATCGATTAATTTGGGCAACGCCGCGTTCAATCTTTCCACGTCTAAGGCGTGACATTCAATCTCGTAGTAACCGTGATTTGCGACATTTCCTAAGTCTAATACCCCACTACGACCCACCCAAAATGCGTGCTGCATATCAGTCAAGGGAAAAGGTTCGTAGCGCAAATCTGGTGCTGGCTTAATTATTGGTAAAGAAGTAGAACTCGCACTCATGCTGTTCTGGCGCAATAACAGGATAAGTTCTGCTTTATGTTCAATTAATGAGTTACGCAATTCGGGAGTAATTGCTCCTTTCGGCGCATCAATTTCTAGCGAACTTCCATTGCTAGAAAGTTTTACGCCTTGGTTAGATAAAGTGTTTAAAAGTAAATGTAAATTCATATTTTTAGCTTGAAGTTAGTATTGCACCAATTGACAATCGTTTGTTTCTTAGATGTTCAAATCAAATACTTAATACTTCCCTTTCTTCCTCTGCTTTGAATTCGGTAACAAAACCCGATTCTGATGCCGTTAAGTTCGCTAAAGCTAATTGATTAAGTACGAGTTCGGCTAATTGAGTTATGTTGTTGTCCCCAAAGAATCTTTCTATTGGCACTCGCACTTGTAGATCCGTCTCGATTCGACTCCTTAGTTCAAAAGCCATTAAGGAATCAAGCAGTAAAGCCAGAGAATGCTGGGGAGTTAGACTATCGAAAGGCACTTGTAAAGAATTGGTGAGCCATTCTATTAGATAAGTTTCCAATATTTGCTGCTGTTCTCTCGGTGCAGCGGCGAATAGTTTTTCCTTGGATAGAACAGCTTTTTGGACATCGAAAAGATTAACTGCGCTCTTCTCTTCTTCTCGATTAACATTAATTGGGGGAGCAGGAGCAGTTCCTAGCGCTACATCACCCCAGCGCATTACCGTTGCAGCCGCAGTTGCAGCCGCGCCGTTGGTGTAAACGAGAACTAAATCATTTTCGCGAATTTTACCTGCAAGAGCAGCATGATATAAATTAGCGATCGCAAATACAGAACCGATATTTGCATACCAAGGATAAAGATCGATGGTGCGTTCTGGATCGATGCCCAATGCCCTAGCACAAAGCCTCGCATACCACGCTGTCGGAGTATTGAAGGCAAAAAAGTCAATTTGTTCGAGAGTCACGCCAGCCGCCGCCACAGCGCCCTCACAGCAAGTACGAACGAACTCCACACTTGTTTCGGCGAAGCTGCTGGCGTTCTCACCTGTCCGAGTACGCATTCCAGGCTTACCTTGCGCGTCTGTTATCAGTTCGTGTAAATACGCACCACAAGTAGCAGCAGTGTTAATTATTTTAGTGCCCAAAACTCCTCGATCGGGTTTGAGCGAATCCACCACAAAAGCTCCAGCAGCGTCTCCCATAGACCACGATAAAGTATCTTCCTCATCTACAGAGTTAGACTCAATGTGAGAAACAACCACCAAAACATTGCGATACTCTCCCGTTTGCACCAACGCACGCGCATTTTGCAGCGCAACTAACGCACTCGAACAAGTCGATTCCAGATTCCACGCCGGACATTGCAATTGCAATTCACCTGCGAGATAAGAGGCATTGCCAGGAACCAGTTGTTCGGGGAAAATAGAAGCAACGATCGCCAATTCCACTTGATCAGTAGAAAGTTTTGCTGCATCCAGCGCCTCCCTAGCAGCGCGACATTCCAGCATCAGCGACGATTCGCCTGCACCCAGCACCCGTCGCTCGACATTACCCCGAAAAGGGTCTGATAAATATGGTGCTACTTCTTGCGACCAAATAGCGAATCCATCATCGTCGGAGGTGAATTCATTAGACTGAGATAACCTCGTTCTTCTTGGCGAAGTTACAGCAAACAAATGAGGGAACTTTTCCAACCAATAATCATTAGTCCGAATGAGGCTGGGAAAACTGAGTGCAAGCGATCGAATACCGACTGAAGGATTCATCATAACCATTAAAACTAGGAGTAATTTTTAGGTACGTAGTTGGGCTTCAGCCCTCTTAGATAAGTAGTTGGGCTTTAGCCCTCCCGAAGCGCTGAAGCGCAACTAAGTACCTTTGCTTGCAGATTTAAAAACCAGATTTGTTAACATCGTATTCATCTTGTTAACAGACTCCACATACTCGTTTTCAGGAATAGATTCTGCCACAATTCCTGCACCAGCATTTAAGTAAACCCAATCGCCATATTGATAAGCCGAGCGAATTGCGATCGCGATATCTGCCATGCCATTGCTATTAACCCAACCGATACCCCCAGCATAAATTCCTCTCGGTTCTTTTTCCAGTCGCTCAATCCATTGGAGAGCTTTGTGTTTGTCAATCCCGGATACGGTGACACCCGGAAATAACACTTTCAAAGCATCCCATAAAGTTTTTTCTCCTTTTAGCTGACCGCCAATTCGCGATGATAGATGCTGCACGCACCTGTATTGCTTCACCTGCATGAAGTCAAAAATCCGAAGAGTTTCTGGTAGACAAACGTCAGCCATCTCACTTTGCGCCAGCCAGATCGAAAGCGCGTGTTCCTTTACCTCTTTAGCATCAGTAAATAACTCACTTTCCAATTGTAAATCTTCTTCCAAATTTTCCGATCTCGGTCTAGTTCCCGCCAATGGATTAGTAACTACAAAGCCATCAGCATTAACTTCCATTAAAATTTCAGGACTGAAGCCTACCGCACTTACTTCGCCAGCGTGCAAACAATACGATCGCGCTGAGTTGTTGTTTTTCGCTCCTAAAGCATAAGTTCCCAGCAAATCCATCTCCGCTTTCACTTTCACGGATCGGGAAATAATCGCTTTATGTAAATCGCCGCTTTGGATGGCTTGAATCAGCTCGCCTACATGGTTTTGATACTGTTCTCGATCGGCGAAATCTACAACTGGTGGTGTCGCTACATAGTCTCTCAATTCGCTATTTATTGATAACGCTTCCAAAACTTTTGTTGGCGACTTGATGCTTCTGATATGAACTCCTCTAGGAGCGATAAAAAGTTCGATTTCTGGAACTAAAAAATAGAGCAGAGGTTGTTCAATTGCCTTGGAGTAGGAGTAGTAGAAGCGAGCCACATCAAAGCCGATGTAACCATAAGCAGTCCAATTCTCGATCGGCAAAGATGCTAAGGCTGATTCTACTTGCTTGAGCGGATCGACAATCGGTTCTGACTTAATCTCACCCATAAAAGCGAGCGAAACATCGTCAGAACTTACCGATATTTCCGCTAAAACATTCCCAGCAATACGTACTTCGTTTTCACTTTTGTACATTACGTATTTGGAAAAAACCTCAGCATCTAATAGATTCTGCAACAGAATCAGAGCATCTCTCTGACCTGGGATGAATAGTTCGTGATAAGTTAATAAGTTGCTCGCTACCTGATACATGGGGTCAATTTTTGGGTGAAGGGAGTTAAACATTAAGGCATTTTCAGCAATGATTTGCGATGAATTTTTCCGGTGGGCGTGCGCGGTAATGTTTCCAAAAAGTGGATTTTTTTAGGAGCCTTAAAATGGGGTAATCTAGTCCTAGCTAATTGTCGAATTTTCTCTTCTAAATCGGGAGATTTCTCAAAGTCTGGTTTAAGGCTGACGTAAGCGATAATCTCAGTTAATTGTTCGCCGCGATCGCATTCTGGCACTACCGCCGCATCAAGAACTCCTTCGTGCTGGAGTAAGACATCTTCCACTTCAAACGGCGATACCCACATCCCATTTACTTTGAAGAAATCATCCTTACGTCCCATAAACCAGAAATAACCATCTGCATCCTGCAGATATTTATCCCCCGTTCGCATCGCGTTCCCGTAAAGAGCTTGTCGCGTTTCCCGCAGGCGATTCCAATACCCCAGCATGAGACTTTCTCCACTCACCTCTAGGTCGCCAATTTCCCCCGCCGGAACTGGGAAACCCTTTTCATCAACCACTCGCACATCATAACCGGAAAGTGGACGACCCGAACTGCCGGGACGACATTCTCCCTCTGCATTAGACAGAAAGATATGCAGCAATTCCGTCGTACCAATACCCTCATAAATCTCAATTCCGTAAGTGTCTCGCCACTTATACCAAATGGTTTTGGGTAGTTGTTCGGCGGCTGATAAGCACAACCTTAAAGATGAAGTATTTAGAGGCGCAATTTCATGCACTGAGAGAATGCTCGCATATATGCTGGGTATGCCAAACAAAATTGTCGGTCGGTAGCGATCGATGTCCGCGATAATATCAAAAGCATTATTGGCATCTGATAATATTGTCGCTGCACCAACTGCCATCGGCATATATAAACTATTCCCTAAACCGTAGGCAAAAGGCATCTTTGCTACTGAATAGGTGATGTCATCTTGATGCAAACCGAGTTTACCTTTACCGTACAGTTCTGCACACACTACCATGCTTTGGTGGTTGTGAATTACACCTTTGGGTTTACCCGTACTACCGGAAGTGTAAAGCCAAAAAGCAGGTTCATCTCCAGATGTCTCGGCGTAAGGTAGCTGTTCGTCTGTCTGCTGAGTCAGCAAAGACAAAAATGGTTTTTCTCCGTCTGCAAGGAGAATATTTTGCAAGAACTTAGACTGGATGGGAGTCAGTTTTTCTTGCCACTCTTGGTTAGTCACTAAGACTTTGGCGCGTGAATCTTGCAGGATATAGTGGATGTCATCGATCGTACAAGCCGTATTGATCGGAACTGGTACTGCACCGAGGAAAATTGCTCCCCAGAAAGCAAATACTGATTCTGGAGTGTCTGACAAAAGAATGGCTATCCGGTTTTCTCGCGCCAATCCTAATTCGGAGAATAATCTAGCTGTACGGCGGACAAAGCTGTTTAATTGGGCATAAGTATAAGTCCGATCCTGATGGTAAAACGCTACTTTCTCGCTACGTCCTTCTTGTGCCAGATTGCTTTCCAAGAAGTAAGCTGCAACGTTGAAGATGCTAGGTAATTTTTCAGAAATACTCATTTATGTTCGGCTGGCATCGCCGTTTCGATCTCATTACAGATTTGAGCTAATGTCATATCTTGGCGGGTTCCAAGTTTCAAGTTAACCCCCAATCTTCGTTTCAATTCCAGCGCAACTTGTACTGTTTCAACAGAGTCAAGTTGTAAATTCTCGCGCAGTAAAGTGTCTTGATGAAGGGACTCTTCGGGAATACCTAAATTAGCCAGTATTTCCTTCAGTGTATCCATCGCCTTTTGACTTCTCATGAAATAAACGATCCTTTGGACTTGTCATGGAATAAATAGTAGTGATGTTTTGACTTAATTTTCCTGGCTTTCACTTAAAAATGTCGATTTTTTCAGCGAACCGATCGTTAACGGCAAGAACAGCCTACATCAGCCACACTGACTTCGTTTGCTTGATTGTTGAGAACTCATTTCAATAAGCTAGATGAATTGTATTACCTATTCTCGATTCTTGGCAAGCCCTAATCAGGAAATTTTTGTAAAGTTTTATTAAGAGCAACAAACGGTTACGTATTAGACCTCGGTCAGATTTAGATTTTATTCATACAGCGCAAGGGTTTGAGATTATTTCTCGGAAATGTCTATTCAAGCTGACGGAGTGACAACGCCTCTCTCACCTCGATGAGCCAAGCGTTGAGGCTCCTTAACATTGAGAAGGATCGCAGCTTCTTGACAGAATTATTGATAATAATTATAGGTAGCAATCGCCAGAGTTGCTTATTGTCGGTTATCCAAACCCGAAAAAGTCGCGTAGGCGCAGTCAGCCGCAGGCATCGCCCGCACATATCTTTTTTGAGATAGATTAACTCAAACCCTTGCTGCGTCAAGTCTTTCAACAGTATTAATTTATGAACGCTACCATAACTGCAAACTCCTGGATTACCTATCCGAAACCCAATCCTGAAGCCAAGTTACGACTATTCTGCTTCCACTATGCCGGGGGTGGGGCTTTGAGCTATCGTGCTTTTCCAGGGAACCTACCGTCAGATGTAGAGGTTTGTCCGGTCGAACTTCCCGGACGTGGATTTCGACTGCTGGAAACTCCCTTCACCGAGATCGAGCCTCTAATTGATACTCTTGCTCTTACCATCCTGAGCAGCCTTAACAAACCTTTTGCTTTCTTCGGTCACAGTATGGGCGCATTGGTGAGCTTTGAACTGGCGCGACTACTCCGCAAACAGTACAACCAAAGTCCACTGCACCTATTTGTATCAGGACATCGCGCTCCTCAAATTCCCGATCGCGACCCGCCCATTCATGCTCTACCAGAACCAGAATTTTTACGACAATTGTGCCGTTATAACGGTACTCCCAAAGCGGTGCTAGAAAATGCCGAACTGATGGAACTGCTACTTCCTACTCTGCGAGCCGATTTTGCTGTGGTTGAAACTTACGCCTACACTCCTGAAGCGCCGTTAGATTGTCCGATCGCTGCTTTTGGTGGCTTAGAAGATTGGAAAGTCGGTATCGAAGACCTAGAAGCATGGCGAAAGCAGACAAACTCTGCTTTTTCGCTGGAGATGTTTCCCGGAGATCATTTCTACCTGCACTCAGCCCAAACACTTTTGCTACAGCGCCTTTCACAATTACTTTCAGCAGTTGAACTCCCATGAACTGGTAGGCTCAGTCATATAGCCCTGTCAAGGTCTATGCTGAGTCTGCTTAGCAGCCATCAAACTGTTGAAATCTCGAAGGCTTGGATCGTTAAACCTTCTTCGTTTAACTGAAGATATTGCCCCATTTTCAATTAGTACGATCGCCCGCATCCTGTGTCCTTAAGTCCGCATCGATCGGACGATCGTCTCAATCCCTATAGAACCCATTTGACATCTTTTCTTAAAAAAAAGGCGGCTAAACAAGCCGTCTCGCATAACTCAATAGCCACAAGATGACAAATCATGTGGCGATGGTGGCAAAAAAGCTGAAATCCATCTAGTATAAGGCTTACAGCAACAGCAATAGATATCAAATGGGTTCTATAGCGTTTCTCAAGCGTTGTGAGGTACGCGGGCTCCTTCTTATTATGCCCTATGCCCTATGCTCGAGAACACCTCAACCTAACTGAGAAAGGCTATATACAGCAGATTCCAGGCTCATGAAGTACAGTAGCAGCAGCTTGTAAACCAGTTTTTAAAGTGCTTAATATTGACTAA
>NZ_JAUBQD010000055.1:0-52109 GCF_036701085.1 Microcoleus sp. Pol7_A1 | reverse complement strand
TGAGTCATTTTTTTTTGTTTTCAAGTCCTATATTTTGAAAAATTTTCGATGAGGCGATGGTACCTGCGGAATGTGGGTTTCAATTGTTGGGTTTTCTTTCGGATTATTAGAGAAGGCGAACATATTGTCATGGTGTGAGAGAATCAGGATGGCACCGAGACTCCGTTAGTAATGCCTAACCACGATCAAAGAAAATCAGGGACACTGAGAGCAATTTGTACTCACGCGGGAATTTCTAGAGAGGAATTTTTAAGAGGTTATGCGCAAATTTGAGTGGAAATGCTATCTATCATAACACTTGAAATATGTCAAATTATCGATTTCCAGAAGTTTTCAATTTTTCAATTCGCCTTTTAGCTGAAACATGAACAAATCAAAAAGACGCAAAAATCAGTGGTTAAATGAACTAAACGACATCATTAGAGGTGCATCGGGCGGCTTTTTATTCGGCATTCCGCTGCTTTATACGATGGAGGTTTGGTGGATCGGTTCGCATACGAACCCAGCGGAAATGTCGATCGCGATCGCAACTACTTGTATCGCCGTTTTCTTGCTGACTCGCACTGAAGGTTTTCGCAAAACTAAAGGCATCCGCTGGCTAGAAGCTGCAATCGATAGCGTAGAAGCAATCGCTATCGGCATTGTTTGTGCGGCTTTTGTCCTGTTTTTGCTCAGGGAAATTACGCCGGAGACTCCGCTGCAAGAAACTTTGGGTAAAATCATCTTTGAAGGGCTGCCGTTTGCCTTGGGAGTGGCCCTGGCAAGGGGTTTTTTGAGCGGCGATCGCTATCAAAGTTCAGACAGCGAAAAGGAACCTACCATTAATCCAACTTTAGCAGATATCGGCGCTACTTTAATCGGCGCGACTATCATTGCTTTTAGTATCGCCCCAACTGACGAAATTCCCATGCTAGCGGCAGCGATTTCGCCGCCTTGGCAATTAGCAATTATCGCCGCTTCGCTGCTCATTTCTTACGGTATTGTATTTGTAGCAGGCTTTACTTATCAAGCCAAAAGGCAGCACCAGCAAGGGATTTTTCAGCGTCCCCTCAGCGAAACTGTCATGGCGTATTTAGTGTCGCTGGTGGCTTCTGCATTTATGATGTTTTTCTTCCACAAACTCAGTTTTGACGACCCGTGGTCGATTTGGTTGAGCTATACGTTAGTATTGGGATTGCCGGCGACTATTGGCGGCGCGGCGGGGAGGTTGGCGGTATGAGTGAAAGTAATAATGAACAGCAAAAAAAAAGAACTCCTGCTGAATGGGTGACATTTGCGATCGCCTGCTCGATCCTTTTTACCCTCACCGGACTCGTACTCTACAACTGGCTGACTAAAAAGCATGAACCTCCGATTATTTCTGTCACTCGGAACACGCCAACTCGCGAAAATCAAGGGCAATTTTACGTACCTTTTACAGTGACCAACACGGGCGGCGAAACAGCCGAATCAGTGCAAATTATTGCCGAACTGCGCGTCAACGGCGAAGTCTTGGAATCCGGCGACCAGCAAATTGATTTTTTGTCAAGCGGCGAAACTCAAGAAGGAGCTTTTATTTTCAGCCGCGACCCCAGTCAAGGTGAGTTGATTATGCGATCGAGCAGTTATAAACTACCTTAGTAGTGCTAAATAAGTAATGATACATCAGTGCTATGTACAAAATAGCACATAGCACCGATGTGATTTTCTAGCGATTAGGAAAAAGACAAGGTTTTTCCGGTAGTCTCCTAGAAGTAATGATGCTAGATTAGCAGTAGTTCTTGCTAATATATCCCTGACAATGCCTCTTTGTCCTAACTGTTCTTCTTGCCAGACAGTCAAAAACGGTCGCATTCACAACAGTAAACAGCGGTTTAAGTGTGTTAAGTGCGATCGGCCATTCGTAGAATATCCGCATTCATAAGGTGATTGAGCAGGAGACACGAGAACTAATTGATCGATTGTTGTTAGAACGTATTTCACTTGCCGGGATTGCTCGTGCGATCCTGATTTCTCAGCAATGGCTCCAACCCTACGTTAATAAGAAATATGCTGGGGTACCCCGAAGCGTGGATTGAAGCCGTAGGAGAAGCAAGTTATTTACCTGTATCCTTTTTATCCCGATTTAAATCCGATTAAAAGCAGAAGAGTCTCACCTCAAAAAAGATCTACGTTGGGTTGGTGCACGTAAGTAATTACACCTGAGTGTCAGCACTTGTGGACGGATTCGACTCGATCGCTCTCACATCTCTCACAAATTGGTTCACTCGTTGTAGTTACTGTACCTCATACGGTTGAAAACCGCTATAAACGAAGGTGGGCGGGGCGGGTTTTAAAAGGGCAAAATCTCTCCTAGCGATGATTACGGGCTAAACCCGCCCCACAGACCATTTATGTTGTTTTGCGCCTATCTACTTAGCTGGGGATGTGTTATCATCAAAAATATAAAACTTAGATAAAAAGGGTAATATGTTTTACAAAAGTTCAGACTTTTTTAAGATACTTAACGAAAAAATACTTTTTTCTAGTTTCAATATTAATTAAAGAAACAAAACAATATTTAGCCAAACTGCCCCCACTATTTACTTTCGCACAGCATCAAATACTGTTAACAGAGATACAATATTTATGAATATCAAGGCAAATTACAAACTAATAGAAAAAATTAGTGAAGGTTTAAATACAGTAGTTTATCGCGCAGAGAGGAGGGAAGATCAGACTGCTGTGATTATCAAAGCCCTGATCGCAGAATATCCTACTCTCGAAGAGATTATGCAATTGAGACATGAATATGAAATCTCCCGACATCTCAATTTAGAAGGTATTGTCAAGCCCTATGGATTGGAAAATCATCATCATGGTCTAGCACTGATATTGGAAGATTCAAAAGGAGAAGCCCTCAAAAACTTTTTGAATGGTCGCAAACTTGAACTCAAAGAGTTCTTAAAAATTGCAATTCAGTTAGCAGATACTCTGGGTAAGTTGCATGATAACAAAATTATTCATAAAGATATTAAGCCGACAAATATCATCATCACTCCTGCTACGTTAGAAGTAAAAATTACTGACTTTAGCATTGCCACGCGCTTGTCTAGAGAAACCCAAACACTCAGCCATCCCACTTTACTAGAAGGCACAATCGCCTATATCTCGCCAGAGCAAACAGGGCGAATGAATCGCTCAATTGACTATCGGACAGACTTCTACTCTTTAGGTATCACATTCTATGAAATGCTGTGCGGTGAATTACCATTTAAGGCTACAGATCCGATGGAATTAGTTCACTGCCACATCGCGAAACAGCCGACCCCACTCTGGGAAATTATGGCAAAAGAGCAAAACAGCAGACTAGAATTTACGAGCGATAATCCCACATCTAAAATTCAAAATGGTAAGATTATCAAAGCAATTTGTAACATAGTGATGAAATTATTAGCCAAAACTGCTGAAGATAGATATCAAAGTGGTTATGGTCTCAAAGCGGATCTAGAACAATGTCTACATCAGTTACAACAAACTGGAAAAAATTGTAACTTCATTCCGGGTGAGCGTGATAAGTCCGGTCAATTTCTGATCCCACAAAAACTGTACGGACGAGAAACACAAGTAGCCACTCTAATGGATGCTTTTGATAGAGTTAGTGCTGGAACAGCCGAGGTCGTGCTAGTTTCCGGTTACTCAGGAATAGGTAAATCTTGCTTAGTTTATGAAATCCACAAACCCATTGTCGGAGCAAGGGGTTATTTTATCGCAGGTAAGTTTGACCAATTTAAACGGAATATTCCCTATGGAGCCTTAATAGAAGCTTTTGAAGAACTAATTCGCCAAGTATTAACAGAAAGCCGGGAAAAAATCCACTTTTGGAAACAGAAGATTTTAAATGATTTAGGCAAAAATACTAGAGTTATAATTGACGTTATTCCAGAATTGGAATTGATTGTTGGTGAGCAACCAGAAGTTTCTAAATTAGGAGCCAGCGAATCACAAAACCGTTTCAATCTTGCCTTTAAACAATTCATTCATGTTTTTACCCAAAAAGCACATCCGCTAGTTTTATTTTTAGATGATTTACAGTGGGCAGATTCTGCTTCTTTGAAATTGATTCATGTGCTGCTAACTGACCCAGATAGCCAATATTTATTGGTGATTGGAGCCTATCGAGATAACGAAGTCAGCGCAACTCATCCGTTAATGCAGACCTTAGATAGTATTTATTCATGCGGGTCAATAATAAATAATATCATTCTCCAACCGTTGACACTTAGTACAGTAAATCAATTAGTCGCTGATACCTTGGGTGACAACAGATCATCAGCAGCCCCTCCTCTTACTTGTTTTTCCAAGCAACACGGAGAAATTGAGCAAGAAAGTTTGCTTGCTAAAAACAATAACAATGAAATAGAAAAGTGCAAGTTATTAGCTGAGTTAGTTTACAATAAAACTCAAGGCAATCCCTTTTTTACAACTCAACTGCTCACCTCCCTTTACGCAGAAAAACTGTTGACATTTGACTTCAGGATGGGCAGATGGCAGTGGGATATGGGGCAAATTCAAAGTCTTGCGGTCGCAGATTATAATGTCGTCGAACTCATAGCCAAGAACATTCAAAAACTGCCTCCCGACACCCAGAAAGTTTTAAAGTTAGCAGCTTGTGTTGGCAACAGGTTTAATTTAGACGTTTTAGCAATAGTAAGTGAAAAATCTATATCAGAAACGGCATCTGCTTTGTGGGATGGGCTTCAGGAAGCCCTAGTTTTACCCATCGGGGAAAGTGCCTCAAAACTTTCTTTACTCTTCAATGGTAATGAATCATTGATAATGGGTAGTGGTGAAGGAACGCAATCAGAAATTAATACTTACAAAGTATCCTATAAATTTTTGCACGATCGCGTGCAGCAAGCGGCTTATTCTCTGATTCCTTCTGAGGAGCAAAAAGCTACGCACCTAAAAATTGGTCAACTACTATTAAAGAATACACCTCAAGACGCACTAGAAGAAAATGTTTTTGATATAGTTAATCAGCTAAATATCGGATTAGAATTCATTACCGAGCGAGAAGAAAAACACAAGCTGGCTCAATTAAATTTAATAGCGGGTCGAAAAGCCAAAGCAGCGTCAGCTTATGAAGCTGCTGTCATGCAATTAAGAGTAGGGTTAAAACTCTTAGCAGAAAATAGTTGGCAGAGTAACTACGATCTGACTCTAGCACTCTATGTAGAAGCGGTGGAAGCAGAATATCTCAATACCAATTACGAAAAGTCAGCTACTCTTGCTGAAGTTGTTCTGCAACAAGCTAACACCTTACTCGAAAGAGTGAAAGTATACGAGTTACAAATCCAGTTTTATATGGCCCAAAACCAGATGTTAAAAGCCATTGATACTGGGTTGCAAGTGCTGGATATGCTGGGTGTTTCCTTGTCAAATAATGAGGGTGATGGGGGTTTTGTGGTTGAGTTGCCAAACCTCGCAGACTTAGAAAATTTCCCTGAAATGACAGACCCGTATCAATTAGCAGCCTTGCGGATACTTATGAGCGTTATTTCTTCTGCTTGCACAGTCAAGCCAGATATTGTGCCACTGCTTGTACTTACCCAAACCAAGCTCTGTGTTGAACGGGGTCATTCATCACTGGCTGCTTTTGCTTATGCTTTTTATGGAAATTTTATATATTCAATGAGTGGGGATATAAATGCAGCATATCATGCAGGTCAGTTAGCTTTAAAGCTGTTGGATCAATTTAATGCTAGAGAACTTCAATGTAAAGTCTGCAATTTATTTCATGGTGTGATCAGACCCTGGAAGGTTCATATTAAGGACACATTAACATCACTAAGGGAGGGGCTACAAAGTGGACTGGAAACTGGAGATATAGAATATGCGGGCTATAATGCTACTGTCTATTGCTCTGGCATCTTTTTGATGGGGGAGCGGTTAGATATAATAGAAGAAGAGCAAGAACAATATCTTAATTTAGTATTCAAACTAAAACAAGACTATTCTATCTACTACATCCAGATATGCCACCAACTGACTCTAAATCTTAAAAATGAAGCTGAGGCAAAATATCAGTTGGTTGGCAAGAGTTTTAATGAAACACAAATGTTGCCTGTTTTAATTGAAACTAACAATAGAATTTTGCTATTTATTGCTTATCTCGCCAAAACGATTCTCTTTTATCTATTTAAAGAACATAAAAATGCTGTTGCTAACGCCAGTTTAGCAGCAGAACACGCAGTTAGTGTCATGAGCATGGTAGTTTCTGCTGCTCACAACTTTTACTATTCGCTGGCTCTCCTTGCTCAGTATTCCCAAGTTTCAAGCTCGGATCAAAAAGAATACCTTGCTATTGTAGAAGCTAATCAACAACAAATGCAGAAATGGGCATTTAATGGTCCATCTAACTTCCAGCATAAATATGAGCTTGTAGAGGCTGAGAAAGCACGCATTCAAGGGCAAATTGCAGAAGCAATGGAATATTATGACCTGGCTATAACGGGAGCTCAAGAACAAGGATACATTCAGGAAGAAGCACTAGCATCGGAACTAGCAGCCGAGTTTTATTTCTCCCTAGGCAGAGACAAGTTTGCTCGCATCTATCTGACACAAGCTTACTACGGGTATATTCGTTGGGGAGCTAAAAATAAAGTTAAAGATTTAGAGTCTAGATATCCTTTGGTATTTTCCGAGATGCTGATGCGAGAATCCAGAGGCATAGAGATTAATAGAACAACAACATCGACCATTGGAGGAAATTCGGCGGTTTTGGATTTGTCCACTGTTAACAAAGCATATCTAGCCTTGGCTGAAGAAATAGTTCTTGATAAGTTGCTAGATAAGTTACTTAAAATTGTGATGGAAAATGCAGGAGCTACAACAGGGTGCCTGATCTTAGAAAAAGATGGAAAATTAGTTATAGAAGCTACAGGTGTTGTGGAGAGAGATGTGGTTGTATTGTGTTCAGAATCACCCGTAGAAAACAGTGATAATCTGCCCATTACCATAATTAATTATGTAGGAATAACTAAAGCAAATGTGGTTTTAAATGATGCAGCAGTGTCACAAAGATTCATAAACGATCCTTACATCATAAAAACCCAACCCAAGTCAATATTATCTATGCCTATTATAAATCAAGGCAAGCTAATTGGTATTCTTTACCTGGAAAATAATATAACAACTGGTGCTTTTACAATGGAGAGGCTGGAATTATTAAAAATACTTTCTTCACAGATAGCTATATCCCTTAAAAATGCGATGCTCTATGGGAGATTGGAAACCGCTACTCAAAACTTGACAACAGCTAATGAACAATTAGAGGATTACAACCAAACCCTTGAACAAAAAGTAGAAGAGAGGACTCAGCAGTTAAAACAAAAAAATAGCCTGCTGAGAGAACAAGCAATTCAACTTGAACTTACCCTAAAAGAATTGCAAGCGACACAGACTCAGCTAATTCAAACTGAAAAAATGTCAAGCCTGGGGCAAATGGTTGCTGGTATCGCTCACGAAATTAACAACCCAATTAACTTTATATACGGCAATATTACCCCCGCTAGCGACTATTTTTATGACTTGCTGGGGTTGCTGAATCTCTATCAGGATCAATTGCCTAATGCCACTCCTGAAATTAAAAAATTTGCAGAAAATATTGACCTGGAATTCTTAATTTCCGATTTTCCTAGACTGCTTGATTCGATGCAGCAAGGGGCAGAACGCATCCGCCAGATTGTCTTGTCGCTGCGGAATTTCTCGCGATTGGATGAGGCAGGAATGAAACGAGTAGATATCCATGAAGGGCTCGATAGCACTCTGCTACTGTTGCAAAATCAGCTAAAAGCTAAGCCCGACCATCCTGGAATTGAAATTATTAAAGAGTATGGTCAGATCCCTGAAATAGAATGTTACGCAGGCTTCCTGAACCAAGCATTTATGAATATACTCAGCAATGCGATTGATGCTATAGAGGAATCATTAGTGACTTCTCGTATAGCATCAACCCACAATAAAAAATCACAAGTTCGTATTCGTACCAGACTCATAAATACTAACCAAGTAGAGATTCGGATTGCCGACAATGGAGCGGGGATGACAGAGGAAGTAAGCCAGAAGATTTTTGACCCTTTCTTTACTACAAAACGTGTCGGCTCTGGCACTGGTTTGGGATTGGCTATTAGCTACCAGATTGTAGTAGAGAAACATCATGGTAGGCTGACTTGTATTTCCGCTCCTGGACAGGGAGCAGAGTTCGTGATTGAGATTCCTCTCAAGCAGGGAACTGAGCGCTTGGGGGGGGCTAAAGCCCAACTACGTACCTGACTTAAGGGTTGATTCAAAGTACGTACGTAGTTGCGCTTCAGCGCTCTTTGGGGGCTAAAGCCCAACTGCTTCAGCGCTCTTTGGGGGCTAAAGCCCAACTACGTACCTAAATGTAGATGAAATATTGACCGCGCTCGCACAGATATCGAGATTAACATATATCATAAAGTGATTAGGCGATCGCAGCAAAAGTCTACCGAGGGTGGGTTATTGGGTTGTACTCGGTGCTATCAACGGTCATTTGGGGAGGACATTCTTCAAATAAGTTCACCCTTTTAAGTAGGGTCTGCTATTAACTCCGCAACTCTTATGGGAACGGAGCAAAAAACTCAAAAAAACTCAGGATTTCCCTATCTAAGGAAGAATAAAATGCTAGGTAATTTCCCAGATACTTGCATTCACCAGCTATTTGAGTTCCAAGTAGAGCGCTCGCCTGACGCTATTGCAGTAATTTTTGAAGCGAAGCAGCTAACTTATCAGGAGTTAAACTCCCAAGCTAACCAGTTGGCGAATTATCTGAAGACTCTCGGTGTCGGGCCAGAGGTATTGGTCGCAGCCTGTGTGGAGCGCTCTTTAGAGATGGTAGTAGGTCTGTTGGGCATTCTTAAAGCTGGCGGAGCTTACGTGCCACTAGATCCGCATTATCCGCAAAACAGACTCGCGTTCATGTTGGAACATTCCCAAACGCCTGTGTTGCTTACACAACAGCATTTAGTCGAGTCTCTTCCCGAACACAGAGGACACGTCATTTGTTTAGATGGGAATTCAGAAACAGTAGATCGCTTCACAGAGGAAAACCCAGACAGTGGGGTGACACCGGATAATTTAGCTTATGTGATTTACACATCCGGCTCTACTGGTCAACCGAAGGGAGTAGCGATCGCGCATAGCGGTGCAGTCAACACGCTCATCGATATTAACCAACGCTTTGAAGTCGGAAGTAGCGATCGCGTCTTAGCTCTATCTTCCCTCAGCTTCGACCTATCGGTATATGACATTTTCGGCTTGCTAGCTGCCGGAGGAACCGTTGTAATCCCCCAACCCTCAGCATCGCCAGATCCCGCTCACTGGGTTGATGCGATGGCGCAATCACAAGTCACCATCTGGAACTCCGCACCCGCCTTGATGCAGATGCTTGTGGATTATGCCGCTGCTAATAGCAAAGATTTACCATCATCTCTGCGCTTAGTCCTTCTCAGCGGTGATTGGATACCGCTGACTTTGCCAGATCAAATCAAAGCTTTAATCAAGAGTGAATTGAATCAACCCCTCCCCAACCCTCCCCTTGCTAAAGGGAGGGAGCTAGATGGGACTGAGTTGGCATCTGGTGTAGGCAAACTTTCAACCCCCGCTGTTATCGGCTTAGGAGGTGCAACCGAGGCTTCTATCTGGTCGATTTTATACCCCATCGAAACTGTTGACCCAGCATGGAAAAGCATCCCTTACGGTCGGTCAATGACTAACCAACATTTTTACGTGCTCAACGAAGCAATGGAGCCGTGTCAAGAGGGAGAAGTAGGGGAGCTTTATATTGGAGGAATCGGTTTAGCCAGATGCTATTGGCGAGATGAGGAAAAAACCAGCAAACGCTTCATCACTCATCCTCATACAGGCGATCGCCTATACTGTACAGGGGATCTGGGTCGCTATCTACCCGATGGCAACATTGAGTTTCAAGGCCGCATTGACCATCAAGTTAAAATTCGCGGCTTCCGCATCGAACTCGGCGAGATTGAAGCAGTGCTGGGGCAACACCCAGACTTGCAGGTAGCAGTAGTAGCAGCACAAGAGGATGTACCCGGACAGAAGCGTTTGATAGCTTATGTTGTTTCCAAAGTTACCGCAGAACGTACACCCTTCAAAAGTGAGTGTTTAGCAGAATTTGATGGCGATCTCTCCCTTAAACTACACACAGAAGATATATCCATCGGTGGTATCGGCGTGGTTGGGGTTCCCGATGATTGGTCAAGAGGTAAGCAGGTTCGTCTGCGCCTCGTACTACCCGGAAATACCGAAGAGCAATGTTTTGAGGGAACTGTTGCTTGGTGTGAGGGAAATCAGGCAGGGATTGAGTTAGCTCTCACACCCACTGAAGAAGCTGTAATTCAGCAGAGCATAGATGATCTGTTAGAAACCCAAGGCTTCTTAAAATTTTTGCAACGCACCGTCGCAGGAAAGTTGCGTAACTTCCTGAAAGATAAGTTGCCCGAATACATGGTGCCCTCCAGCTTTGTGTTCCTGAAAACCTTGCCGCTAACGCCCAACGGCAAAATAGATCGGCAGAAGCTATTAGCGCCTGCGGTTAAAATTTCCGAAGTACGACAAGATTATGTAGCACCTCAAACTCCTGTCGAAGAGGTAGTGGCAGGAATCTGGGCTGAAGTGCTGGGACTAGAGCGAGTCGGTATTCGCGACAACTTCTTAGAATTGGGAGGTCACTCTCTGCTAGTCACGCAGATTGCAACTCGAATGCGAGACACCTTCCAGGTGGAATTACCCTTGCGTACCCTGTTTGAGTCTGCCACAGTAGCGGATCTTGCTCACAATCTGGAAATCGCCAGTCAAAAAGCTGCCATACCCCAAGCTCCGCCAATTCAAGCAATTTCCCGGAACCAGGATTTGCCTCTGTCCTTCAGCCAGCAACAACTGTGGTTTCTATGTCAACTGGCTCCCGATATACCTTTCTATAACGAACCGATTACCATTCGCCTGCCTGGTTCCGTCAATATTGTCGCACTAGAGCGTAGCATCAGCGAAATCATCAAGCGTCACGAAATTTTGCGAACGACCTTTGCTCTGGTAAATGGGCAACCAGTGATGGTGATTCAAGATGCTTTTAATTTTGCTTTGCCAGTGGTGAATCTTGAGGAATTTCCAAAGGCAGAACGGGAGACTGAAGCCTTGAGGCTGGCAACTTTGGAAGCGAAGCAGCCTTTTGACCTCGCCCAAGGGCCGCTACTGCGGGGTACTCTCCTGCAGTTGGGCGAGGCAGATTATAGGTTGTTCCTGACCATACACCACATCGCGATCGATGCTATTTCTCTGTACAGCGTCTTGTTGAAGGAACTCGCGGAACTCTACACCGCCTTTTCTTTAGGCTTGCCATCGCCCCTCCCAGAACTGCCGATTCAGTTTGTGGACTTTGCCTACTGGCAGCGACAATGGCTACAGGGCGAAGTGCTGGAAAACCAACTCAGGTACTGGAAGCAGCAACTAGCGAATCTGCCAACACTGCAATTGCCTACAGACCGGTCGCGATCGCCAATGCAAACATTTCGGGGTGCAAGGCAATGTCTAGCGCTACCCCTGAGCCTAACCGAGATGCTTAAGGATCTGAGTCGTAGGGAGGGTGTCACCCTGTTTATGACTTTGATGGCAGCATTCCAAACCTTGCTCTACCGCTATACAGGGCAGACCGACATTCCTGTGGGTACTGCTGCCAACATCCGCAACCGACAAGAGCTAGAGGGGATGATGGGTTACTTCCTCAACACTTTAGTAATGCGTACTGACCTTTCTGGCAACCCCAGTTTTGAGGAACTACTGGTGAGGGTACGGGAGGTGACATTAGGGGCTTATGCTCACCAAGAATTGCCCTTCCAGAAGCTAGTGGAAGAAATACAGCCAGAGCGGCATCTGAGCCATAACCCTCTATTTCAAGTCGCATTTGTCCTCGAACCCCCGCTTGCGGAAATGGATGGGTGGACGATTAGCCAGCTAGATGTCGATACCGGCGCGGCAAAGTTTGATCTGTACCTTGAGCTTGATCAGAGACCATCGGGCATCATTGGTCGCCTTGAGTACAACACTGACTTATTTGATGCGGCAACCATCACCAGGATGTTGGGGAATTTTCAGACTTTACTCGAAGGCATTGTCGCTAACCCTGAGCAGAAAATCTCGGAGTTGCCCCTCTTAACTGAGTTTGAGCTGCAGCAATTAGCGGCGTGGAATCATACCGAAACCGATTACCCTAAAGATGTTTGTATACACCAGTTGTTTGAAGAGCAGGTAGAGCTCACGCCCGATGCTATTGCATTAGTCTTTGAAGATCAGCAACTTACCTATAAAGAGCTCAACCAACGAGCGAATCAGTTAGCGCACCACCTGCGGAATTTGGGTGTGAGGCAAGAGGTATTGGTTGGTATCTGTGTAGAGCGATCGCTAGAAATGGTGGTGGGGCTTCTTGGCATTCTTAAAGCTGGTGGGGCTTATGTGCCGCTAGACCCGGCTTATCCCCCAGACCGTTTAGCTTTCATGCTAGAAGATTCCTCTGTACCAGTGCTGCTGACTCAGGCGCAGTTAGTTGAATCTATTCCCAAACATCAAGGGCGTATCGTTTGCCTAGACACAGACTGGGAAATCATTGAGCGACAGAGTGAGGAAAACCCTGGATGCAGCTTAACCCCTGAGAACCTGGCTTATGTGATTTACACTTCGGGGTCTACAGGCAGACCAAAAGGAGTTCTAGTGGCGCACTCTGGGCTAAGCAACCTAGCTACAGCACAGATGCGGATCTTCAATCTGCAACCTAACAGCCGTGTCCTCCAATTCGCCTCTGTGAGCTTCGATGCCTCGATCTGGGAGGTGGTCATGGCTTTGAGGGTAGGAGCGACGCTAGTAATGGGAACGCGGGACTCCCTGCTACCTGGAGCAGCTCTGATTCAGCTATTGCGCGACTATGCGATCGCGACTGTTACGCTACCACCATCAGTGCTAGCGGTACTGCCCGCCAATGAACTACCAGCGTTGCGGACAATAATAGTCGCTGGAGAAGCCTGCTCCCGGGACCTCATAGCCAAATGGTCATCAGGTCGTCGGTTCTTTAACGCTTATGGGCCGACCGAATCCACAGTCTGTGCCACCATCGCCGAATGTACCGATAGTCAAGAGCTACCGCCAATCGGTCGGCCCATTGCCAACACGCAGGTCTATATTCTAGATGCCCAAAAACAACCTGTCCCGATCGGCATTCCGGGAGAATTGTATATTGGCGGTGCTGGTTTAGCGCGGGGCTACCTCAACCGACCCGACCTAACAGCCGATCGCTTTATCCTCAACCCTTTTAGCCATGAACAAGGCGATCGCCTCTACAAAACTGGCGACTTAGCCCGCTACCTACCCGACGGCAATATAGAATTCCTCGGTCGCATCGACCAGCAGGTTAAAATTCGCGGCTTCCGCATCGAACTCGGCGAGATCGAAGCGGTATTGAGCCAACACCCGGATGTACGAGAGTCTGTAGTTATCAAGCGGGAGGATGCGTCCGGCAATCAGCGCCTAGTAGCTTATATTGTTTCCCACCTCAGACCAGAACGTACTCCCTTCAACAGTGAATGTCTGGCAGAATTTGACGGGAATCCGGCGGTGAAACTTCGCACGGAAGACATTTCCATCGGTGGCGTCGGCATACTGGGCGTACCAGATAATTGTGGGCCCGGTCAAACCGTCCGCCTGCGCCTGCATCTGCCCGGATTCGATGAGGAACTATGGTTGGAGGGAACTGTAGCTTGGTGTCGGAGAAACCAAGCAGGGATTGAATTGGCTCTGGGTGCGATCGAACAAAATCTTTTTCAACACAGCATAGAGTATCTTCTGGAAACTCAGGGTTTCTGGAAAGTTTTGCAACGCACAGCAGTCGGCAGTTTACGCAATCTTCTCAAGCAGAAGCTGCCCAACTATATGATGCCCTCCAACTTTGTGTTTTTGAATGCTTTGCCGCTGACACCCAACGGCAAAATAGACCGCAAAGCGCTGCCAGAGCCAGATACTTTTAACCCACAGTTGGATTATATTCCACCCCAGACTGAGATCGAAGATGCGATCGCTACAGATTGGGAACAAGTATTACACCCAGAAAAAGTTGGTGTCGATGATAATTTATTGGACATCGAACTGGGCGAGATCGAGGCGATATTGAGCCAACACCCGGATGTACGAGAGTCTGTAGTTATGAAGCGGGAAGATGCGTCCGGCAATCAGCGCCTCGTAGCCTATATCGTTTCCAACCTCACACCAGAACGTATTCCCTTCAAGAGCGAGTGTCTGGCAGAATTTGACGGTCATCCAGCGGTGGAACTTCGCACAGAAGACATTTCTATCGGTGGCGTCGGCTTAGTGGATGTGCCAGATACTTGTGGGGCGGGTCAAACCGTCCGCCTGCGCTTGCGTATGCCGGGTTCCGGTGAAGAGCGGTGGTTGGCGGGAAGTGTGGCTTGGTGTCGGGGAAACCAAGCAGGGATTGAGTTGGCTCTGGGTGTGATCGAACAAGATATTTTTCAACAGAGCATAGCGTATCTTCTGGAAACTCAGGGTTTCTGGAAAGTTTTGCAACGCACAGCGGTGAGGAGTTTACGCAATGTTCTCAAGCAGAGGCTGCCCAACTATATGATGCCCTCCAGCTTTGTGTTCTTGAATGCCTTGCCGCTGATACCTAATGGCAAAGTAGACCCTCTGGCGCTACCAGTTCCAGATGCTCTTAACATAGAGTTAGAAACAACTTATGTTGCACCGCAGACCGATATCGAGCAAGCGATCGCTACCGTTTGGCAACAGGTATTACACCTAGAGAAAGTAGGTGTCGATGATAATTTCTTCGATTTAGGCGGTCATTCATTACTGATGGCTCAGGCTCAGAGTAAACTGAAAGAAGCGCTCGACAGAGATGTTTCAATGATGGAGATGTTTAAATATCCAACCATCAGCTCTTTGGCAAAATATTTAAGTGAGGAGCCAGAGGAAAAATCCTCTATTGGGCAAAGTCGAGAACACATTAAAAAACAAAAAGAAGCAATCAATCGCCAAAAGCAAAAACAGCGCTTCCAAGGAAAGAATAAAAATGGATAAATATGAAACTCCCACTCTATAGAAGGTATCACTCGCTATACAGTGGGGTGACACCGGATAACTTAGCTTATGTAATTTACACATCCGGTTCTATTGGTCAACCCAAGGGAGTAGCGATCTAGCATCGCAGTGCTGTCAACACGCTCCAAGACATCAACCAGCGCTTTCAAGTGGCAGCAGGCGATCGCACCCGATCAGGATCGCTGACCCTTGCTCTTTCGGAGCTTACGCTTTTGAACCCCCAACTGCCCTTAAAACCCACCAAACTTACGCACTTACGGATTTTGGTTCATTCGTCGAAACTGTCTAAGGTAGATTAAACTACAAATTTTTGATTGGTAAAAAAGTTTGTAGTAACTCTTGACAACTCTCTGAGTATCGTGTAATTATTCTGAGAATCGCCTTTCTTTGAAAGGTGAGAGTGTCAAAAATAAAAATCGCAAGTTAGCTTAAATACATCAAAGCAACAAAGTTTTATGTGGAGTCTAAAACTTTGACCCATTGCTTTCATTTTTAATGTGTAAGTGCTAAAAGCTGCCAATCTACTAGATACTCTAAAAACACTGGTACTGGTTAATTTACCATTCGATTGCGATCGCACGCTTGCTCTGAATCCTGACAGATAACTTTTCGAGAAAACCACATGGCTTTATATACAGAAAATGCCCAACCAGAAGGTGAAAGCTCATCGTCAGCGCTACTAGAAATAATCTATGGGTATAAAAGAACCCAGGCTCTTTTTGTGGCGGCTAAACTGGGAATTGCCGATATTCTGAGTAACGGCTCTCAAACTGCCGATGAACTTGCCAAAGCTACCAATGTAAATTCTCGTAGCCTTTATCACCTGATGCGTCTGCTAGTAAGCATGGGTATCTTTACTGCGGAACAAAATGACAAGTTTAAGTTAAATCCTATGGGGAAATACCTGCTAACTGGTACTTCTGATTCTTTACAAGGTACAATTCTGGCAAATGGTGATGAAGGTTATAAGGCATGGGGTAATTTACTCTACGGTGTAAAAACAGGAGAATCCGCATTTGAAAATTTTTTCAAGATGAGTTTCTATAGCTATTGGAAGCAAAATTCGGAAGCGGCAGGAAATTTTAATGAGTGGATGAAAGAGACAACAAGAGAGTGGATTCTTCCGATTTTTGAAGCTTATAATTTTTCAGAAGTTATAACACTTGTGGATGTGGGAGGAAACATTGGTACTTTAACAGCTTTTATTCTTAATAACAATCCCAAAATGCAAGCCATTTTGTTCGATAGGGAAGACGTTGTTGTCGGTGCAAATCAGGTTTTGGAAGTGGCGGGAGTTAAAGATAGGTGTCAAATCGTGGGAGGAGACTTTTTTGATTCCGTTATCGGTGGTGGCGATCTTTACTTACTCTCTCGCGTTCTCCTTAATTGGGACGATACTGATGCGATTAAAATTCTTAAGAACTGCTACCAAGCTATGACAGCTAAAGACCGGTTGATGGTTGTTGATTTTATGTTACCTTCAGGAGAAATTTCCCCACTTATTGGTGTGAACAGCCTAAATTTGCTCGCTTTGTGCGGGACTTTGATGCGTACAGAGGATGAATTTTATAATTTACTTTCATCATCGGGATTCAAAGTGACTAATATCATAAAAACCAAAAGCCCAGTAAGTGCGATCGAGGCGAAACGTGCTTAAAAAGAAGTTGGTCACAAGGCAAAAGAGCGTGGCTTGCGAGCCTAGCGTAAATTGTAGAATCAATGAATTTTCATCACAATTTGTGTGAATTTTTCTGTGAATTCAACGCAGGAGTCAGGAGCCCAGAAGATAGTTTTTTCAAAACACGCAATCAATCAAACAGGGTGCAAGTCAAGTGTCAATTACAGCTCCGATTGAAGAACTACTACATGAAGAAGCTAACCAGCTCGCCTATTGGAAGCAGCAACTAGCCGATTTGCCAACACTGCAACTGCCCACAGACCGCCCGCGATAGCCAATACAAAGCTTTCGGGGTGCAAGGCAATGTGTCATGCTACCTCAAACTTTAAGTGAGGCGATCGCGAAATTAAGCCATCAAGAAGGCGTTACCATCTACATGACACTGCTGGCAGCCTTCAAAACCTTACTCTATCGCTACACGGGGCAGACCGACATAGTAGTAGGCACTGTCACCGCAGGAAGAAACCAGTCAGAGATTCATCAGCGAATGGGGTGCTTTGTCAACACATTGGTACTGCGTACCGTTCTCAAGGACAACCCTACTTTCTGGCAGTTGCTTGAAAAAGTGCGGGAAGTGACTTTGGGAGCATTTGCTTACCAAGATTTGCCTTTTGAGAAGTTGGTAGAAGCACTGCACCCAGAGTGGAATTTAGGTCAAAATCCCCTGTTTCAAGTTGCTTTTGTTTTGCAACCGCCAATGTCAGGCGTTGATTCGATTCTGAATTGGAGCCAGTTGGATATTGATACCGAAACGGCAAAGTTTGATTTAACCCTGGAATTACAGGAAAGACCAGAAGGCATAGTCGGTCGTTTTGAGTACAGCACAGATTTCTTTAATTCTGACACGATCGAGCGGATGGTGGGGCATTTTCAAACTTTACTGGAAGCGATCGTCACCAACCCAGAACAGAAAATTGCCGAGTTGCCCCTCTTAACTGAGTTTGAACGACAACAGTTAGCAGCGTGGAATGACACCGAAACCGATTACCCTAAAGATGCTTGTATACACCAGTTGTTTGAAGAGCAGGTAGAGCTAACGCCCGATGCGATCGCATTAGTCTTTGAAGATCAGCAACTTACCTATAAAGATCTCAACCAACGAGCGAATCAGCTAGCGCACCACCTGCGGAATTTGGGTGTAGGGCCAGAGGTATTGGTGGGTATCTGTGTAGAGCGATCCTTGGAAATGATCGTGGGACTGTTGGGCATTCTCAAAGCTGGTGGGGCTTATGTGCCGCTAGACCCAGCTTATCCGTCAGAGCGTTTAGCTTTCATGCTAGAAGATGCCTCTGTACCAATGCTGCTGACTCAGGCTAGGTTGGTAAAATCTGTTCCTAAACATCAAGGACGTATCGTTTGCCTAGACACAGACTGGGAAATTATTGAGCAACAAAGCCAGGCCAATCTAATCAGTGATGTGAAGCGCAATAACCTCGCTTATGTTATTTACACCTCTGGCTCTACTGGTAATCCCAAGGGAGTGGCGATCGAGCATCGCAATGCACTTGCTCTGTTGAATTGGGCAAAACAAGTCTTTAATCCAGAGGATCTCGCTGGAGTTTTGGCCTCAACCTCTATTTGCTTTGATCTGTCAGTTTTCGAGCTGTTTGTTCCCCTAAGTTGGGGTGGCAAAGTCATTCTGGCAGAGAACGCATTGCATCTGCCCACATTGTCCGCCGCCCAAGATGTTACTCTGATCAATACAGTTCCATCTGCGATCGCAGAGTTACTGAGAATGGAAGGCATACCTTCTTCTATCCGCATCGTCAATCTGGCTGGTGAACCTCTTCAGAATAAACTCGTACAGCAGGTTTATCAGTACAAAACAGTCCAACAGGTCTTCAACCTTTATGGTCCTTCCGAAGACACCACATATTCCACATATACTTTAGTGAAAAAAGGGGGTAACGAGCCACCGTCCATCGGTCGGCCCATTGCCAACACGCAGGTCTATATTCTAGATGCCCAAAAACAACCTGTCCCGATCGGTGTACCCGGAGAGCTATACATTGGTGGTGCTGGTTTAGCACGGGGCTACCTCAATCGGCCCGAACTAACTGCCGAGCGCTTTATTCCCAACCCTTTTAGCAACGAATCAGGTTCTCGCCTCTACAAAACTGGCGACTTAGCCCGCTACCTACCTGACGGCAACATCGAATTTCTCGGCCGCATCGACCACCAAGTGAAAATTCGCGGCTTCCGCATCGAATTAGGAGAAATTGAGGCGGTATTGAGCCAACACCCGGATGTGCAGGAGTCTATAGTTATCAACCGCCAGGATGCTTCCGGCAACCAGCGCTTAGTCGCTTATATTGTTTCCAATCTCAGACCTGAACGCACAGCAGTCGGGAGCTTACGCGACTTTCTGAAGCAGAAACTACCAGACTATATGATGCCCTCCAGTTTTGTGTTTTTGAATCATTTGCCGCTGACACCAAACGGCAAAGTAGACCGTAAGGCACTGCCAGCTCCCAATGCCGATGCTATTAACCCAGAGTTAGAAACAACTTATGTCGCACCCCAAACTGAGATAGAACAAGCTATTGCTACAGTTTGGCAACAGGTATTACACTTAGAAAAAGTAGGTGTAGACGATAGTTTCTTCGATCTAGGCGGTCATTCATTACTGATGGCTCAGGCTCATAGCCAACTGCGCGAAGTGGTGGACAGAGATGTTTCAATCATGGAAATGTTTAAATATCCAACCATCAGCTCTTTGGCTAAGTATTTAAGTCATGAGCCAGAGGAAAAACCCTCTTTTGGGCAAAGTCAAGCTCGCATCAATAAACAAAAAGACGCAATCAATCGCCAAAAGCAAAAACAGCGCTTGCAAGGAAAGAATAAAAATGGATAACTCTGAGAATACCAACTCTATAGAAGGTATCGCTATCATCGGCATGGCAGGTCGCTTTCCTGGTGCTAAAAATGTTGATGAGTTTTGGGAAAATCTACGGGATGGTGTAGAATCTATTTCTTTCTTCTCTGAACAAGAACTAGAATCTTTCGGTATTGACGAGTCAGTGGTGCGTGACCCACGCTATGTAAAAGCAAGAGCCGTACTAGAAGATATTGAGTTATTTGATGCTTCATTTTTTGGGTTTAATCCTAGAGAAGCTGAAATCACAGATCCACAACACCGCTTTTTCTTAGAGTCGGCTTGGGAAGCTCTAGAAAAAGCTGGCTACAACTCAGAAACTTATGAGGGTTCGATTGGGGTTTACGCAGGCGCAGGAAGTTACAATACTTATTTATTGCACAACCTTTATCCAAACCGCAAGCTCAGAGAATCAGTTGGAGATTTCCAACTTATGATCGCCAATGAGAAAGATTTTCTGTCAACTCGCGTTTCTTACAAATTAAACTTGAAAGGGCCGAGTATTACTGTCCAAACAGCCTGTTCTACTTCATTGGTTGCTATTAGCATGGCTTGCCAAAGCTTACTGAATTACCAATGCGATATGGCTTTGGCTGGTGGGGTTTCTATAGGCGTTACCCAAAAGGCAGGATATTTTTATAAAGAGGGAATGATTCTTTCACCAGACGGACATTGTAGAGCCTTTGATGCTAAAGCACAGGGAACTGTTAGCGGTAGCGGTGTGGGAATTGTGGTTTTGAAAAGATTAGAGGAGGCCATCGCGGATGGAGATTATATTCATGCGGTGATTAAAGGTTCTGCGCTCAATAATGATGGTGCTTTCAAAATTGGCTACACAGCTCCCAGTATAGATGGTCAGGCGCAGGCGATCGCAGATGCTTTAGCACTGGCAGAAATTCCCCCTGAAACCGTCAGCTATATAGAAGCTCACGGAACCGGAACACCCCTGGGAGATCCGATCGAAATTGCCGCGCTGACGCAAGCTTTCTCACTCGAAACTAAGAAAAAAGGCTTCTGTGCCATCGGTTCTGCCAAATCCAATATCGGACATTTGGATACTGCTGCTGGTGTCACTGGCTTAATCAAAACTGTCCAAGCTCTCAAACACAAGTTAATACCGCCTAGCTTGCATTTTGAACAGCCTAATCCCAAGATTGATTTTGTAAACAGTCCTTTTTATGTCAATACTAAGCTTTCCGAATGGAAAGCAGGTAAAACTCCCCGTCGTGCTGGAGTTAGTTCTTTTGGCATCGGTGGAACTAATGCTCATGTGGTACTAGAAGAAGCGCCTACTGTAGAAAAATCGGAAGAATCTAGACCATCACAACTGTTGGTTTTATCGGCAAAAACTAGATCTGCACTTGATAGTGCAACGGTAAATTTGAGCGAATATTTAAAGCAACATCCAGATGAAAATCTTGCTGATGTTGCTTATACGCTTCAAGTTGGTAGAAGAGCTTTCAGCCATAGACGGATAGTAGTTGGTAATGACATAGAAGAAAGTGTTATTGCCCTCGACACACTCGATGCAAAACGAGTTTTTACTAGCTTCCAAGAGTCCAAAGATCGACCTGTCGTATTTATGTTTTCAGGACAGGGTTCGCAGTACATCAATATGAGCTTGGAACTATACCAAGTTGAACCAATATTTCGCGAACAGATCGACCTATGTTCGGAAATTCTTAAATCTCAGTTGGAAATTGACCTGCGCCATGTACTTTATCCAAACGCAGCACAAGCAGAAGCAGCTACAAACCAACTAAAACAGACTGCGATTACACAACCAGCACTGTTTGCGCTCGAATATGCTTTAGCTAAATTGTGGATGTCTTGGGGAGTGCATCCCAAAGCGATGATTGGTCATAGCATTGGTGAATATGTAGCTGCTTGTTTAGCAGGTGTTTTCTCCTTGGAAGATGGCTTGTCCTTGGTAGCTGCACGAGGTAAATTAATGCAACAACTGCCGAGTGGTTCCATGCTTGCAGTTCCACTTCCCGAACAGCAAGTGCAAGCATTTTTGGGCAATAAACTCGATTTAGCTGTGATTAACGGAGCATCTATGAGTGTGGTTTCAGGTGCTACTGATGCCGTAGATGAATTGGCACAAAAACTACTCGAAAAAGGTGTAGATTGTCGCCGATTGCACACTTCTCATGCCTTCCATTCACAGATGATGGAGCCAATTTTAGAACCTTTTACCAAACAGGTGAAAAAAGTTAAGCTGAAATCGCCTAAAATTCCATATTTGTCAAACGTTACTGGTCATTGGATTACAGCGACAGAGGCGACAAATCCGAGTTATTATGCTCAACATCTGCGGCAAACAGTACGCTTTGCAGATGGGTTACAACAGCTATTAAAAGACCAAAATCAAATATTGCTAGAAGTGGGGCCCGGACGGACGTTGAACACGCTAGCAAAACAGCATCCTAATAAGGGGGCTGAGCAGATTGTACTTTCTTCATTGCGCCATCCACAAGACCAAAATTCAGATTTAGCTTTCTTACTTACTACATTGGGTAAACTCTGGTTAGGAGGAGTACAAATAGATTGGTCTAAATTTTATGCTGATGAGCAGCGTTATCGTCTCCCATTGCCGACCTATCCGTTTGAGCGCCAACGTTATTGGATTGAAGCACCAGGAATCGAGCAACCGATTAAAATTGCATCTTTACCAGATGAAAATTCCCAACCAGTCGATTCAACACCACATCACTCTAGACCGAATTTAGACAATACCTATATTGCTCCTAGAGATGAGATTGAGCAAACTATGGCTAGTATCTGGCAAGAATTTCTCGGTATCGAGCAAGTAGGGATTCATGATGATTTTTTTGATTTAGGCGGAGATTCCTTATTAGCCGTTCAACTAATAACTAAATTAAACGAAACACTGCAAAGATCCTTGTCTCCCCATAGCCTATTGCAATCATCGACTATTGCAGCTTTGGCGGCATTAATTAAAGACAATTCCGACTTATCGGATAATACTAACCAGCCACTCCAGCCAGCTTCTGAATCTTTGTTAGTAGAAATTCAGCGCGGTAGTTTTAAACAACCTTTGTTCTTAGTTCATCCAGTAGGCGGTCACGTTTACATTTATCGGGATTTAGCACGTTATCTCGGTTCTGATCGCCCTGTATTTGGAATACAAGCGCACGTCTCAGAGGGGGAAACTGAGTCTTTTACTAAAGTTGAAGAAATGGCTGCTCGCTATATTGAAGCAGTGCGAGTTCAACAACCTGAAGGACCCTATTTTTTGGGTGGTTCTTCCTTTGGAGGAACTGTTGCTTTTGAGATGGCACAGCAACTCAATGCCCAAGGTGAAAAGATAGCGCTGCTAACTTTAATAGATACTCCTGGGCCCGGTCAAATGCCAGTTTTAGAGACGGAAGATGATACAGCAATTTTGCTGTATTTACTAGGCGTTGGTTTCAATCTGTCTCTTTCTATGGATGTCCTTCAAAAACTTGAGCCAGATGAGCAACTTCTATACTTTTTGGAGCAAGTAAAGATTGCTAATAGGGTAGTGCCTCCCGATTTTGGTTTACCTCAGATTCGCCAGTTTCTTCATCTTTTTAAAGTACACGCCCAAGCGATGCTAAATTACATCCCTCAAACTTATGGAGGTCGAATTATATTTTTCCGTGCTACCGAACAAAATGAAGTTAATGCCAAAAATCCAGAATTACCTTGGATTGAGGTTGCTACTGGAGGAGTAGAGGTTCGAGAAGTGCCGGGAAATCATATTACTATGAATTACCCTCCTCATGTTCAGGTTATGGCTGAACAACTTAGAGTATATCTTGATTAGGTACGTAGTTGGGCTTCAGCCCTCTTATGGCTGAAGCCCAACTACTTACTTTTTAAAGAGGGCTAAAGCCCAACTACTTACTTTTTAAAGAGGGCTAAAGCCCAACTACTTACTTTTTATGTATGAATATCGTAAATTGACACTAGAAGAACGGGTGCAACTTGTCAATCAAAGGTTGGCTAAGGGATATCCTGCTCATTCTCCACCTCATCCAGTGCAAGATTATGAATTTTACCATCTTACAGTTAGTTGTTTTGAGCATAAATCTCGCATTAATACTCAGGAACGCCGTCAGCAACTTTTAGATATAATTTTTGATACTTTTATTTCAAATGGTATAAAAATTAATGCTTGGGTAGTTTTACCAAATCATTATCATCTCTTAGTACGTCATGTTAATATGTCACACTTAAGTGTACTCTTTCGTTCCATTCACGGCCGGTTAGCTCGACAATGGAATCTTGAGGAGAATCTTACAGGTAAAGTGTGGCATTCGTTTAGCGATCGCGCTATTCGTTCGGAAAGACATTATTATACAACCATTAATTATATCCATTACAATCCTGTCAAACATGGCTGGGCAAAATCTCCTTATGATTGGTCAGCAAGTAGCGTACATTGGTATTTAGAGTATCATGGAAGAGAGTGGCTAAGAAGTGCATGGGTAGAATATCCGGTAAGAGATTATGGAAAAGGATGGGATGATTAAGGTACGTACTGCTTGGGCGCATTAAGAGGGCTGAAGCCCAACTACGTACTTTTTAAGAGGGTTGAAGCCCAACTACTTACCTCTGCAATTTTTAAATAGATGATTTTTTAAGGAGAACTTATGACTTTATATACAGAGAATGCACAACCCGAAGGCGAAAACTCATCCTCATTGCTACTAGAAATGATGTATGGGTTTAAAATATCCCAGGCTCTTTTTGTAGCGGCAAAACTAGAAATTGCAGATATTCTGAGTGATGGTTCTAAGACTGCTGATGAACTTGCGAAAGCTGCTGGTGTAAATTCTCAGGGTATTTATCACCTGATGCGTATGCTAGTAAGCGTTGGTGTATTTTCTCTCGAAAATAATGAAAAGTTTTGCTTAAATTCTCTAGGAAAACATCTCCTAACGGGTACTTCTGATTCTTTACGAGGTACGGTTTTGGGAATGGGTGACGAACTCTATCAGGGATGGGGGAATTTACTCTACGGTATAAAGAGTGGAGAAACTCCATTTGAACATACTTTTAAGACTAATCTTTATAGCTATTTGAAGCAGAATTCTGATGCTGCAGTAAATTTTAATGAGTGGATGAAGGAGACAACAAGGGAGTGGCTGCTTCCGGTGCTTGAAGCTTATGATTTTTCAGACGTTAAGACACTTGTGGATGTTGGAGGGGGAATTGGAACTCTAACGGCTGTGATTCTGAATGCGAATCCCAAGTTACAAGCTATTTTGTTCGATCGCGAAGATGTTGTTGTCGATGCAAATCCGGTTTTGGAAGTGGCTGGAGTTGCAGATAGGTGTCAAATAGTTGGAGGCAGCTTTTTTGAGGCGGTTCCCCCTAGTGGCGATCTTTACTTACTCTCTCGTGTTCTCCTCAATTGGGACGATGGTCATGCTATTACAATTCTTAAAAAGTGCTATCAAGCTATGACAGCTAAAGATCGGCTGATGATTGTTGATTTTATGTTGCCTGAAGGCAAAATGTCGCCATTTATTGGCATGGGCAGCTTAACTTTGTTCATTCTGGGGGGTACTTTTATGCGGACAAAGGATGAATTTTATAATTTACTTTCCTCCGCAGGGTTTAAAGTGACTAATATGATAGAAACAAAAGGGCCAGTAAGTGTGATCGAGGCGAAACCTGCTTGACATTCCCAGCTCTAAAAACACCGGGATTATTCTGGTGTAGGATTCCTATTGCTCAATAAATCTCCATCCTCTTATAGCAATTCTGAAAAATTCTGCAACAATAACAAAAGTAGGTTGGGTGGAACGAAGTGCAACCCAACCTCATGACTGTAGGAATATTTTTCAGAATTGCTATTATCGGGAGTTGAACAAATTTTGAGTCCAAACAGAGCATCGAACTTGCTATGTGTCAGGCAAATACCTCACCATTATGTTGCAGCCAAGCGAAAAAACGATCGGACTTTAACTGTGCGATCGCGTTGTTAGCGATTTCAATCGCCCGGTTTATGGTCGATATCCATCGCTCCTACCGCTTCACCGCATGATTTTCCCACTTCCAAACACAGCTAGAAATCAAATTTGTGCAGATATGAGCCGTAATTGGCACTAACAAATTCCCAGTAGCTAAAACGCTATAACCCAACAGCAATCCGACAGCCGTTGCCCAAACAGCATAAGGCCACTGATCCATGCCTCCCAAGTGCAGAATGCCAAAACAAAAACTCGATAAAACTAAACTGGTAACATTCAATCCCAAAGCAGACAGCATCACCCCTCGAAATAGCAATTCTTCGCTAAGTCCCGGCAGCAGTCCCAGCCAAATTAAATCAGGCCAAAACAAAGGTTTGAGCACTACTTCCAAGTAAACGTCTGCACTCCGGCGATAACCGGGCCAGAGGTGATAAACGATCGCACTGCCGCCTGTAATTGCCAGTCCGAGTGCACATCCTTTGAGCAAGTCCATTCCTATCAATTTGACTGGCAAAAGCGATACCGATCCAAATAGCAACCACAATTTAGCTACCGCCAGCAACATAATTGCTGTCACGCCCATTGCTACTAAAACTTGGGTGCGCGTCAAGGGTTCAATTTCAGGATTTCCGGGAAGTTTTTCTGCCACTTAATCACTTTTAGATTTGAGGTTTGAGATTTTAGATTTGTTTTGTTGAGTCAGACAAACAACGCAGGGAGGAGATGTCTGCACCCAAGGAAACTGGACTGATGCCCGCTCGCAAAGCGACCAAAACTCCGATCGCCTCTAAATATGAGTTTACCTGCAAAGCTTTGATTCCGAGTTTTTCTGGAGTCGCCTGCATCTGGGTTTTGTTGTCGCCCACAGCGATGATTTGTACCGACGATCGCCCGCTCAAACTCAGAATAGCACTGCCGCCGCAGGCTGTGGCGGGTATCACCACCGCATCGACTCGATCTGCCCACAAATCCTGGGACTCGAAATCTCGCCTGTTTGCATAGAATTTGTCTCTTGTGGGGCGGGCATCTTGCCCGCCCCATACCTGCGACAGGCAAGATGCCTGTCCCACAGTAGGAGTGACAAATTGGGGAGCTTTGCTGAGGCCGGCAAGGACGCAAGGTAGGAAAGTATAGCCGATTTCCTCAGCAGCCGATCGCGGGGACAGGTGCGGATCGAGGGGAAGCGCAGACAACGCGGGGGCGTGGGCGCAGGGGATTTTAAACGTCCTGACGATGAGGTGGCTGATGACAGCTTCCGCGCCGGCGAGGGGGTCAACTCCTTTGCCGCGGCGGTAGTTTTCGAGGGCGAGGCTGCCTTCATCGTCGGGAAATCTGGCCACAACTGCGATCGCCTCTACTCTTGCTTGTTCGATTAATTTTTCCGCAGCGCGCAATAAACTGTCTGGATTGCCGATCGTCCCCCAGGATGCCCCTGATTCAGAAATACGCAATTCTACTTGCAGGGGGCGATCGGTTAAAACACAATCCGTTATATTCAAACCTAATGTGGCTCTAGCAGCATCAACGGCTTGCAAGTGCCGCAACTGCAAGTCTGGTTCGATCGCGGAATCTAGGATTAAGCCGATGCGATTTTGATGTACCTGTTGTAAGCCCCAGCATCCGGCAGCAAATTTGTCAAGGGCGTAACCTTCAACGTAGAGAGCGTTAGGTATCGGCCAATAAAGTTGAGCACCGTTGAGGACGTTGGGGTGAGTGATCAGGGTATCTGAAATTTGGGCGATCGCCCTAGCAACGGGCAGCGCATCTCCTGCAAACCCACCAATCGAGGCTCCAACGCCTGTGGGGACTATCAAAACCACTGTTAAAGGGCGCCGGTTCACACTGTTACGGGGGATGCTTCCACAAGCACGTAGCCTTCTACCACAGCCTTTTGCCGATCGACATCCACGTCTGTGACTGCCCACCGCAGGGGTTCCCCGTGCTTTTGCAGTTCAATTTCAATAGCCGAGTGCAATTCTTCGGCGGTATCGTGGAGGTCAACTTCTGCGGAAATGAAATGGGTAGTCATCGGGCGATCCATAGTGGTTTTACGGAGATCGGTACTTAGGTAAATTTTAGCTTAGTCCTAGGATTTACCGAACTGGCGATCGTACACAATGTCTTCTTTTTCGGTTTCTATCTTCAAGTTCGATCGGGGATAAGCAATGCACAGCAACACATAACCTTCTGCCTGAAGTTCGGGACTAACGCCCATGCAATCAACTTGCTCTACTTCACCCTCAATAACTTTAGCAGCGCAAGTAGTACAAACCCCCGCATTGCAAGAGTTCGGCAGATCGATGCCCGCAGCATTGGCCGCCTGCAGAATTTGTTTATCTTCCGGCACTTCAACCGTATAGGTAGAGCCTTGGTGGATCAATTCAACAGTGTAAGTCTTAGACATATTTCAATTATTCGTTTTAATTCCCAATTGGAATTTACGCTAGATTTGCAAACAAAGCAATGAGTATTTTACCGCTGTTGGTGATTTTGTGCAAATTTACAACTGCATTTTTTATTGCTAAAAATTTTTATTAATTGCTTGGGGCGATCGGCATTTTGTCAAGGACTGTTTCACAAATTATCACGAGGATCGCGGGCGAACTCTGCCAGAAAGCACTTATACGTAACTAATTTTGGCCTTCAAGCCAACAACTCCTCAACAGCAACACTAAAACCCGTCAGCACTAACTGAGTGCTGACGGTAGAACCCTGGTTAAAGCTTAACTTTTGAGTTTGAGTCACGATTAATATCCAGCGACTTTCTGGAAAAACTATCCAAACTTCCAGACAACCCGAATCTAAATACTCTTGTGCTTTAAGAAAAATCTCTTCCGCACTATCAATAGGAGAAACTATTTCCGCAATTAACGGCGGACTTTGAGGCAAAGTAGAAACATCGCCAAATTGAGCCACAAGTTCAGGAGTCAGATAAGCTACATCAGCACGGCGCACTCGCCTGTCAGTACGACAAGGAACTTCGACATAAACTTCGCCGCCTTGTCCGCTAGAATCTTTGTAATTTCCCCAAGAACGATCTAGTCTAGATTGGATTCGACTGTGTTTTACTGTCATGCCTTTTTTCTCCGCGATTTGCCCGTCCACCCATTCCATGCACTCGGGGGGATTAACCATAAAGTCTTCTAGAGAAACATTTTCTGATAAAACCGCTGCCATTACCATAGCTATTTACTCCCTTATGCAGAATTCACTGATATTGTAGGGCTTTTTGCGATCGGTGCAGTGATTGGACTTGCGGAAAACTTCTATATCGTACCAATTTCCCATCTAATCAATCTTAATCTGATTGGGAGGTTTAGGTTGATTCTGTTGCTCATCCTTCAAAGTTTTACGCCCAGAACTAGCATAGTCCTTGTACATTTCCACAAACATCTTGGTTAACTGCTGCAAAGAAAGTTGTTCCCCATTAATTTGAGCTTTCATATAAGCTTTAAGCACTTCAATGTAAGCCAAACCGAGGGCAAGCGTGAGAGTAGCTGCCGTTGCACCGGAGATAGCACCGCCCACAACCGTACCAGCACCCGGAATCATTTTAATCAAATTAGTCACAATACTTCTGCCAACAGCAGTCACCCCGCCAGCACCGCTAATAGCAGACAGCATCGCCGAAATAAACCCCTTATCAAAGGGCATTCCAAAAATCACAGTAATATTAGCAATCATTGCCGTTTGCATCGTCATCAAAATCGGCGCATCAGCAAACGGTACAGGAGTGGCACCGACAATGGCAGAACCTGCAACATAAGCACTTAGATACTTAAATGCCATATCGGATTTGAGCGCAATGTTTGCAATTTGTTCTTTAACAAAAGCTTTTTTAGCTACTTCGGGCAGCAGTTGAAAAGTTGCATCGACCAACTTATCTAAACCGTGAGATTTTACTGTATAATCCTCATCAATTTCTTCAGGTTCAGCCATGACGGGGATAATTTGACTGACGGGCAAATTCATGTGTTCCAGTTGCTTGAAAAACTCGCCCGGCTTTTTAGATGTCGTCTGAGTCAGCACTAAAAGAACTGGTACATCTTTGACTTCCATTTCTTTTAGCCAGTTTTCCTCGACAGATTCTATTCTATTGGCGTTGTGATTGATGCAGTACCAAATGACGTGAATGTGTTCTTTTGGGTGCAGGAGTCTTTGGTCTTCAATCAGTTTAGCAACGTTTAATTGAATAACTTTAATTTGTTCGGCGTTGAGTTCGAGTCCGGGAGTATCGTAGACTGTAATCGGGCAATTAGGTTTTGTATATTGGCGAATGCCTTGAGTGATGGGGCGGCCGACTCCGGTTTCTGCTAAGCGCTGGCGAAAAACGGAATTTATCAGGGTACTTTTGCCGACACCGGTTTTGCCGATGACTAAAACATTGCACTGTCCCACTTGGTTTTCTGCATCTTTGAAGGCGTAGTAACTTCTATTTAAAAGCTCGTCTAAGGAAAAGTCGTCTGACATGGTGGTTTGCTCCGATAATGGTGGGATATTAATTCAATACCACCGAATAGAATTTCGATGCTATAGAAACGAAGTCCGCGAAGGCGGACTGGGGGAGTCTTAAACATATTGTAGCAATTTGATTTCAGAACTTGTCTGGTAGATGAGTGTAAGTGACAAAAAGGCGATCGCACTTTTACGGTAGTTTCTCGCGCAGGAAAAGCCAACTGTTGAGTTCTTCTTCTAAAACATATTTATCGCTGTCAGCAAGTGCTGCGATAACTTTCAATTGATTTTTAAGTTGTCTTAGCTCGCGAATTTCTGCAAGGGGTAGCGTTTTCCAATTAGCTGCTTTTTTTTCCACATCTTCGCACGACTCTTTGATGTTGTTCCAAAACCATTGTAAAATTAAGTTAACATCGAGAACAGGATGACCGGAAATTACTCCGTGTTTTTCTATCGCCCCAGCCTGCAGCATCATTGAGGAAATCGTAAAAGACTCGCCGCTACCTGGTTTTTTGCGCTCGGCATCATCGGCTAGTCGATCGTAAATTGCGGTTGCTACTTCTGCCCATGTGCGATCGGGCAAACCTGAACCATTTTGACTTTTTCGAGCCTTAGCAGAGCAAACATCAGCTAATAATAGCCAGTTAAAGTCTTGTGGTTGCGGGGTTTTACCTGAAAATATGTTGTTTACCCAAATCAGTACAGATTCGGCATCTTGTTCGATGATGCGATCGAGGGATATTGTCGTAGGAGATTGAGTCATAATTTATCTACTCCACATACCTCAATGAGCTACTTAGACTTTTAGCATCTCCCAAGTTTCCCGTTCCCTGTTAAAAATATTGCCCACTTCTTGCAAGAGTTCATAAACCTTTAAATTAGCGGTATTTATTAAGTTTCGTCGTCTATTTCCTCTGAATCATCCCATTCTAGTTCATCTTCTTGCTGCTCTTCTACTTCTTCAGATTCCTCTGAGTAATTGAACATAAAGACGAATTTGTTCTTAGGCAGAATTAGTGTTGGCAAATAGAGAGGTTGATCATCCCAATTCTTTTGTTTTTCACCTTTTTCATACATAACAACGAGTACAGGGACATCAGTGTATTTTTGTCTGGGCTTACTTAGCCACTGACTTTGTGCAAAACCAGAAACCCAAGGTCGAATAGTTTGGTTGCTCAAGTCCAGCCCATCACTCTTTTTACCTCGACGAACGTTGAGAATACCCTTATGGATATCTTGTTTTTTCATTGCTTGAAGTGCCTGTTTTACTCGCTTATCTTCCCAGACGTACATAGGGCCACAGGAACGGCTTGGCATTTCTGAAATAATCTCGATTAAAAAGTCGATGTCTACTTCATAGTCTTCATCATCCTCTCCCGTAAATTTAAACAGAAGTTTATCAAGTGCTTCTGTGTGTTTTTTAACTTCAGAAGCTTTCCACAATGGATCGCGGGGGTAAATAGATGATCCTGGGGTAAAAGCACCAATAGCTGCTGGATTAAGAACATTCGCACGGGTTGGTCTAAGTTTTCGACCAACCCACACTGGCGTAAGCTTAATTTTGCCAGTGTCCTCATCAATTACTTGACGCATACCCTCATCTGACTCATGGATAGCGCGGAAATCGTCTAAAATGTGTTCGGGTAAAAAGAGGCGAGTAACATCTAGCAATTCCTGGCGATAACCAAACATTCGCGCGTGCTGATGAACTGTGTCCATCGTCTTTTGCTTGGCATCACGCCCGTAATAAGTAATCATCAATCCTTCAATAGTTACACCACGCCCCAAGCGGTTTCCTCCAATTAGAATGTTTATACCTGGGCTGTATTTCGGTTCCTTATCTGGATTGGTGGCATCAATCACTTTTGGTATAGTATTTCGTAACTCATACTCTAGCTCCACAACAAGGTCATTGAGAGGTGGTAAGTTAGAAGCTGTTTTGCTTAACTCTGCATGAGCTTGACTTAGCCATTTGAGCGCATCCTCTCGCTTTGTGACAGATGATTTAGATCGCAGAGCCTTATCAAGCTCTACAACAAAGTTACGAATAACCTTTTCCAACGTGCTGTGAGTAATCCGTTTGTGGTCAATATGAGCTAGAAAAGAATACTTAGCATCCATATCTTTTGCTGACTTCATTTTGTATATTGAACCTACAAAAAAACAGCACAAAGCTAATTTCAGCCCGGGCGGCATATCCCAATTATCTCCAGGGTTAATTTGTCCTCCCTGTTTTTTTAACTTATCCAATTCTTCTGCTTGTATTGTACAGCAGTGTTTGCTATTTGCTTCAAAAAAAATGTCTCCTCCTATATAACTATTGCCTGGTTTAGAGAGTACACAGAATGCTGGTTGACAGGGGTCATCGAGATTTTGCAGCAACAAGCTTTGAGGGGTAGCTGTGATTTGTAAATATATGTGATTAGCAACTTGTTGCCTAATTTTCGCTATTAATTCAAATATCTTACTATCAGGAACCGTATTTTTTTCCTTCTTAGCTTGCTTGGCTTCATTGGTATTGAGGCTAGCATTGTCAGCCTCATCATCAAAGATAAGAGTGGGTACACTACTGGCTTTAGCAGACTTCAGAACCTTAAGCAAGTTCTCAAGGTGACGCACATTTTTTGTAGATACTAAGACAACACCAGTATCATTGATATAGTCGTGCAGTTGATTAGCGAATTCTCTGGGATCATTTTTCCATTGTTCCCAATTAAACACAACAGGGCCACCTTTGATCTGATTAGCGAAACGATCGGCTGTTTGTTTACCTAGCCATGTATTATCAGATGTTAATACAATGAAGCAACGGAATTTATTAGCTTCAGCAAGTGCCAGCGTAGCAATGGTAGTATTAGTTTTGCCGCTTTGGACTTTGCCATAGATTAGTCCAGTAGTACCATTAGGTATTCTGCCTTTATGATGATTGCTAACAATACCTGTCCCTGTAGCACCAACATCACCAGAGCCAAATGTTGTTGAGTAAACATCAACGCAATTTTGAACAATTCCAACAGCAGCTTGCTTTAACTGCTCTGCTTCTGTGTTTCCAAGTTTGCTCTTAATCCTGTCAAGAAACTTGTTGATACAATAGCCATCATTTTTAATATGAATCTTACTCATGGCGGTTTTTTTAGTTTACAAAACTACGCGAGGCCAATCATTCTGAGGTACAGTCTGATTCATCTGCTGCCTGCCTGGACCACTTACATGGTAACTTCCGTGAGGTCGCCTAGACACGGATATGTGTTGAACACTAATATCTGCATTTTTATCAACTATACTCCACAATCGCTCTTCAGCTATACAGCAGATACCGTCTTTGTGACAAACTAGCGCTATAAATGCCGAAAAGTCAGGATACTTGTCATACACAGTAGCTAGAGCAGATTTTTCCTGAGCGCTCAAGGTGAAAGACCATGCAGAAGTAGCTTTCTTAGAAACTTTGAAGAGAATAGCTGACTTACTGCTATCACTTTCAACTAAGTATATTGACTGATGTATTTCAAAGGCATGGGTGATACTAATCCTAGAGCCAGAGTTAATTAATCTTAAGAACGCTGCACCGTGCAGAAAATCCTGATCGTTAATCATTTAGTATTTAGAAATGTTCCAGCAGAGATTTCTCTTGTGCGTAAACCTTTCGCAGCGACTCCAGGGCGATCGCCCCCAACATCAATTTAATCACCCCCACCAAATTTCCCCACTCGAACAATTCAGAAACAGAAACAGCTTTCTGAAATCTCGCCGCATAAAAATCCACCCAAAAATCCGGCGCGTGTCTCTCTTTCTGACTCGCTATCCGGCGCTTCCAATAACCAAAATCTAAACCAGAGGGCGATTCCACTCCCAAAACAGGCGGAAAGTCGGCATAACTGACAAACCGACTCATGCCTTTGGCGTGCACGTACAGGATATGCGCCCAGCACTCGAAGCGATATATTTGTTCTACCTTGATTTTCAGCAGCCGCGCGATCGCCTCTTTCGTCACAAACCGGCTCAATCTGTGTCTGGGGGTTGATTTTGGTCGAAAGCTTGCTAACATGGTTGATACATCCCACTTGATGGGAATTTCAGATGGTTAATACATCCCACTTGATGGGATTTGAACTTTGATAGGCGATCGTCTTTAAGTTTTCCAGACGTTGGGGCGATCGCTTTTTACATTACAAGTTTATGACTTATATTAGTCAAAAGTCAAGAGGTTATGGGATTAATTAAGTTGCGGGTTCGAGAATTTGCTGCCGAGAAAGGCTGGACTCTAAAAGAAGTTTCAGAGCGATCGGGCGTAGTCTACAGCACGCTCAGAACCTATGCCCGATCGCCCGGATTAGCAACAGTTGACGTGACAGCCTTGCACAAGTTGGCGAGGACTTTTGATTTGTCGATCGAAGATTTGTATGAGATTGTGCAGGAATAGTCGATCGCTTTTAGGAACTAATTATCCACTCAATATTGCTCGACAGTTGCTAGCATCTGATTGACAGACTCACCCCGTTGTAGTGCTTCCCAATCAGATGTAACAGGTTGGTAAGAACAGTAACACACCACAATTCGCTCCTCAGTATCGGAAGCAAAAAACTGCTGAACGCGAGTAACTACCCAATCTCCATCTTTTCCGTGGGTAACTCCATTACCGGGGTCAGATAGATTTTCATAATCGCGGGTTTTGTCTCCTACTTGAGGAATTTCTGGGTTTTCTTCCCAAGTCCAATTTTCCCAAAGTATATTAGTTAGACCGCCCCTCGGCATAAGCTGACGTTCTTCCCAGCCCGGAGCACTCATGCTTTCGGTTTTGTAGACAATCCAGATTTTTTTTGCCATTTTTCCTCCCTTTCCTTTAATCTTGGTAATCTTGCCACATATCCTGAAACGAGGTTTGTTCCCCGTCAAACACGCAAGCCACATCAGGGGGGGTGTTACGAGTCACTCGGATTTCTTTTAACCGCCAGTGGTATTTTTCGCCCATCTTTTCACAGAGTTCGGGATCTGTAACATGGTGTACGTTTTCTGGCTTTGGATTCGGTACGCGATCGCTCCTCACTTCAGACTTCCCTTACAGTTTAAAAACTAAATGTCTTGCCCTGTATGCGATCGCTCCACCGCTGCACGCAGCAGCTATGTGTTGTTTTGGTTTTGACTTGCTTCTATTTTTGGTTGCTCAGCCTTCATGACATATTGCTCCATAAATTCCAGCAAAACATCCCTCATATTTTTACCGTCCCTAGCAACTGCCGACTTAAATCGGTTCCGCAGCTCCGGCGGCATTTCTACTCTAATAGCCACAGTCTTGTTTTCATCCATACAGGCTCAAGGCTTTACAACATATACATTTTGACATTTTTATGTAGTTTGCCTAAAAACCAGCTTTTTGCATACAGGTGCATTGTTTTAACTATATGCCTTAGTGCATACTCATGCAATACTGCAATTAATGCCGTTTTCCGCCAAAAACGCTACAGATCGTTAATTTAAGTCATTTAGGTATGATTTACGCTCATAAACCCGGTTTCTGCAAAAAATCTTGAGTTTGGCTTTGTTAGTACATTGTGGTCAATTGTAACAACTTTATAAATAAAAATAGCGCCTGAGTTCCCTCAGACGCCTACCATAAAATCAACAAATTGTCAACCCTAACCTAACCGTTCAAAGCCTCAGCACCGCCGCAAACTTCCAGGATTTCCTGAGTAATTGCCGCTTGCCGCGCCTTGTTATAAGTCAGCGTCAAACTACCGATCAAATCGCTAGCATTCTCACTAGCATTGTTCATCGCCGTCATCCGCGCCGCCAACTCGCTAGCAGCAGACTCTTGCAAAGCCCGCAGCAATTGGTTGTTCAAATACAAGGGCAAAAGAGCATCCAGAATTTGCGCCGGATCTTGCTCAAAAATCATGTCGCGGGGCAAACTCTTCTTAGTAGGTGCAGAAACCTTTTCGCGCGATACTTGAAACTCTCCGCCTTTGCTAGTCAAGCGGAATATTTCATCGTCTTGCACTTCAAAACCTTGGGGGTCGAGGGGCAGCAAAGTTTGAATTACCGGACGCGAACTAATTAGCGACACAAACTTGGTGTAAATTAGCTCAACTCTGTCCACAGTTCCCGACAGGAACAAAGAAAGCAATTCGTCAGCAATTTGCGCGGCTTCCGGTGCTGTGGGAATTTGTTCCAAGTTAGCGTAAGTAGCATCAATCGGCTGTTCGCGGCGCTGGAAATACTGAGTAGCTTTGCGTCCTACCAATACGTATTTGTAGTCTAACCCTTCAGCTTTGATTTCCTTAGCGCGATTTTCGGCGTATCTGATGATGTTGCTGTTGTAGCCGCCGCACAAACCCCGATCGCCCGAAACTACCAACAGTCCCACCGATCGCACTTCGCGTTTTTTCAGCAGCGGCGAATCCAAATTTTCAAACTGCAAGCGTTCCGCCAAACCGTACAATACCTCTGCCAGTCGATCGGCAAAAGGCCGAGTTGCAGTCACCTGTTCTTGAGCGCGGCGCACCTTAGCAGCGGCCACCAAGCGCATTGCTTCTGTAATCTTTTTAGTGTTCTTGACCGACTTAATGCGATCGCGAATAGTTTTCAGATTTGCCATAACTTTCTCCTTACATCCTTGCCCGCATCTTCTTAATTAAAACCGCAGATTAACGCAGAGTAACGCAGATCAACTTCAGATTATCTGCGTTAATCCGCGTTCATCTGCGGTTCAAAATTTCTACTTGTCTACGCAGAAACTAGAAAACTTTGCTTGTATTCAGTGATGCCTTCTTTCAGCAGCTTCTCAGCTTCATCAGTCAAGGCTTTTCCGCCTTGAACAATTTCGCCGTATTTCGGCTTGCTAGTCCGCAAATAGTCGCGCAAACCAACAGTAAACTTGCTGACTTTTTCCACAGGAATGTCATCCATGTAGCCGTTAATACCGGCATAGATTACAGCCACTTGTTCGTTCATCGGCAGAGGCGAACTTTGCGGCTGTTTCAACAGTTCCCGCAAGCGCTGACCGCGCGACAATTGATTCTGAGTAGCTTTATCCAAGTCAGAAGCAAACTGAGAAAATGCTGCCAGTTCTTCAAACTGCGCCAATTCCAGTTTCACCTTACCGGCTACTTTTTTCATCGCCTTAGTTTGAGCCGCCGAACCTACCCGCGATACCGAAATACCCGGGTTTACTGCGGGACGCAAACCAGCGTTAAACAAGTCAGAAGAAAGGAAGATTTGACCGTCGGTAATCGAAATTACGTTCGTCGGAATATAAGCAGAAACGTCACCAGCTTGGGTTTCGATAATTGGCAAAGCAGTCATGCTGCCTTCACCCAAATCGTCGCTCAATTTAGCAGCGCGTTCTAGCAAGCGAGAGTGCAGGTAAAACACGTCTCCGGGATAAGCTTCGCGACCGGGAGGACGGCGCAGCAAGAGCGACATTTGGCGGTAAGCTTGTGCTTGTTTGGAAAGGTCATCGTAAATGACCAAAGTGTGCTTGCCTTTGTACATGAAATACTCGGCTAAGCTAGCACCTGTGTAGGGAGCCAAGTATTGCAGGGTTGCGGGGTCGCTAGCGTTGGCTGCTACTACGATCGTGTAGTCCATCGCGCCCTTTTCTTGCAGGACGTTGACGATGTTAGCTACTGTAGAAGCTTTTTGACCGATCGCCACGTAAACGCAGATCACGTTTTCCGATTTTTGGTTAATAATCGTGTCGATCGCGATCGCAGTTTTACCGGTTTGTCTGTCACCGATAATCAGTTCCCGCTGTCCTCTTCCCACCGGAATCATCGCATCAATAGCGGTAATTCCTGTTTGCATCGGTTCGTAAACAGAACGGCGAGAAACAATCCCCGGTGCCGGAGATTCAATCAAGCGAGATTCAGTAGTTTTAATATCCCCTTTGCCGTCAATCGGACGGGCCAAAGCATCAACTACCCGTCCCAACATTGCTTCACCCACGGGGACTTCAGCAATTCTGCCAGTAGCTGTTACCACCGAACCTTCTTCGATGCCGAGTCCTTGTCCCATCAGCACAGCGCCGACGTTATCTTCTTCCAAGTTCAGTGCAATACCAACAGTGCCGTCGGCAAATTCTAGCAATTCCCCGGACATAGCTTTATCTAAGCCATAAATCCGGGCAATACCGTCGCCTACTTGCAGAACCGTACCGACGTTAGAAACTTTAACATCTTGGTCGTACTGCTCAATTTGCTGGCGAATAATGCTGCTAATTTCGTCTGGTCTGATTGCTGCCATGTCAGTTGTCAGTTATTATTTGTCAGTTGTCCGTTGTCAGTTGTCAATTGTCAGTTGTTCAAAACTACTAACAGTTAACCGCTAACTAAATTAGCTAATAGTTATCAGCTATTAACTATTAAGAATTCAAGCGAAATCCCAAGCGGCGCAATTGTCCTCGCAGGCTGGCATCAATCACTTGAGAGCCTACTTTAATCACGACTCCGCCGATTAAATCTGCGTCTATTTTGGTTTCAATTTCTACTTGCCTTGCGCTTGTCATCGCCTGCACTTTCTCGCGAACAGTTTGCTGCTGAGCGTCTGAAAGCGGGACAGCCGAGGTAACTTCCGCCAAAACAGTTTGGTTGAGTTCTCGGAGCTCGGTCAAGTATTTTTTGCCAATTCCTTCTAAAAAAAGAATCCGTCCTTTGTCTACTAACAGCCGCAAAAAGTTCCGCATCAACGGGTTCATTTCTGATCCCGCTATTCGATCGATTACGGCTTTTTTATCCTGCGGTTTCACCAGAGGACTGCCTAGAAACAGGCGGAGTTCCTCCGAATTTTCTAGCAGGTTCAGCAAGGAGCGGATATCTTCGCCGAACTGCTCTGAGAGGTTGTTAGACTTAGCCAGTGACATCAAAGCGGATGCGTAAGGCTGTAAGACTTCGGTGCTGACTTTACTCACTTTCTAGCCTCCCAGTAAGGCAATGCTGCGATCGATTAATTGGTGTTGAGCGTTTTCGTTCAAGCTAGTTTTTAGCTGGCCTTCCACCCTTTCTAATGCCATAGATACAACCGCCGATCTGAGTTGGGCGATCGCTCTTTCTCGATCTGCTTCCAACTCTTGACCCGCTGTTGCTTTCATGCGTTCAACTTCCTGCGCTGCCTGAGCTAGAATTGCTTCTTTGGCTTTCTTCGCATTTTCTTCAGCAGCGGATCGAATCCGTTCCGCTTCTGCTTGCGCTTGAGTCAATTTTTGCTGTTGCTCTGCTAGAGCTGCTGCTGCATCTTTTTGGCGAGTTTCTGCTTCTTTAATTGCCTCTTCGATGCCGGAGCGTCTTTCGCTGAGGATGTTCCCTAAAAAGCCGCGCCCGAAGTAAAACAGCAATCCAATAACAATGATCAGGTTAATCAGGTTGGTTTCTAAAATATCGAAATTTAAACCGAAACCACCTTCCCCGCTAGCTTCTGTGGCTAGCAATAAAACAGTCCCCATGATACTCTTCCATAATTGCGCGTGCAGGTTTGGTGAACCGATTTTAGATTTGAGCATTTACCCAAAATCTAAAACTGTTCGATCGAGCTATTTGACCAGTGCAGTGCCTAATAGCTTTTCAAGAATTTGTCGGCTCAGGACATCTACTTCTTGCTCCAGCGAGCGCATTGCCTCTTGTTTTTGTTGCTCAATCTCTTGTCCTGCCTTTTCTCGCGCCACTTGAGCTTCTTTTTGAGCCTCAGCTACTTTTGCCGACGCGATTTTTTGGCCATCTGCTTGAGCCGCAGCAATTACTGCTTGAGACTGTTTGCGAGTTTCTCCCAGTTTTTGTTCGTATTCCTGCGCTAATTTCTGAGCTTTCGCCAAGCGTTCCCCAGCAGACACTTGAGTGGTGCGAATGTATTCGTCCCGCTCGTCGAGCATCTTTGTCAGGGGCTTATAGAAAACAGCGTTCAGGACTACCATCAAAACTAGGAACTGCAACGCCATAAAAGGCAAAGTTGCATCAAAATCAAACACTTTTAGTTCCTCCTTTGTTTTGGGGCGGAAAGACATCCGCCCCTTTTTGCAGTCCTTCAGTATTAAGCGAAGGGATTAGCAAACAGCAGCACCAATGCAATAACCAGACCGTAGATGGTCAGGGATTCCATGAATGCTAAGCTCAGCAGGAGAGTCCCGCGAATTTTGCCTTCTGCTTCCGGCTGGCGGGCAATACCTTCTACTGCTTGACCCGAGGCATTACCTTGACCGATGCCAGGTCCGATCGCGCCCAAACCAATAGCTAAACCTGCGGCGATAACTGAAGCAGCAGCAACTGTCGGATTCATGATAAATTTCCTTAACTTTGTGTACAGATTGAAAAACAGATAGTGCGTAATTGGTAATTGGTAATTGGTAATTAGTCATCATTCATTAGTCATTGGACTGCTGATTTCTGACATATCGCTATTAGCCATTAACCAATTCCAGAGTGTTAATCGTGGTGTTCGTCGCCGTGTCCTTCCAATGCTTCGTGAATGTAAGCTCCTGCCAAGGTGGCAAATACCAAAGCTTGAATCGCACTGGTAAACAGACCCAACATCATTACGGGCAGAGGTACAAACAGGGGAACTAACAGCACCAGCACCGCTACCACTAATTCATCCGCTAAAATGTTACCAAATAAACGGAAACTTAGGGAAAGAGGCTTGGTGAAATCTTCCAAGATGGCGATCGGCAACAAAATTGGGGTTGGTTCGATGTACTTAGTAAAGTAACCCAAACCCCGCCTGCTGAAACCCGCATAAAAATATGCCAGAGAAGTCAGCAAAGCAAGTGCTACCGTCGTGTTGATGTCGTTGGTCGGAGCAGCTAGTTCGCCTTCTGGCAACCTAATTAGTTTCCAAGGAACTAAGGCCCCCGACCAATTCGATACAAAAATAAACAGGAACAAAGTGCCAATAAATGGCAGCCAGGGACGGTACTCTTTCTCGCCGAGTTGATTTCTAGCCAAGTCTCGAATGAATTCTAAGGCGTACTCCATGAAATTTTGCATTCCGCGCGGAATTCTCTGCATATTGCGAGTTGCCGCCAGGGAAGCTATCAGGAGGAGAGCAATCACAATCCAGGAGGTGATGAATACCTGCCCGTGAACTTTGAGATTGCCTATGTGCCAGTAGAAATGCTTGCCAACTTCCAACACAGCGAAGGGAAGAGCATTAAAGGCATTTAAGACATTTAGCATTTCCATTCACAAGAAGTTCACACAGTGGAGGGTTCACCGACTGCCTGACCCATTGACGGGATCGGGAATGAACAGGCTTTGCAGCATATAAAACACGAGCGCGCCCTTATATGTCAGAAATCCCAAAAATACGGGCAAAATGTGTAGCTGATTCCACTGAGTTGCTACTACAATCAACCCAATAAATACAGCCAACCGATTTTTACTCAGACTCCTCTTTTGCGGGCCGAGGCGCTCAACGTCTTTGGCCAACATTCTCAAGTAAACCACACCTACGATCGCCCCAATCAAGTAATTTAGGGCAATGTTGAGCGAATAAAAAATCCACACAGAGATAAAAATTATTCCCGTGAAAGCGAGTGTGACTACAAACAACTGTTGCTGAAGTTTGTAGAAATCTTGCATAGCATCAGTGGACTCCGGTTCGGACGAACCTGTCTGAGAGATGTCCTGCGTTTGGGCGGTGGATGCGCGAGATTGATCTGACAAGGTTACTTGACTTTCAAAGCAGTCGGTGTTAGTTGACTCCCACTACAATTAATTCGGTTGAAACCGTCTTGTAGCGACAAGTGTGACAAACGTTACAGATCGCACACTTCACATCGAATAATACCACGTGCAGGTAACATAACTTAAAAAAAATGAATTTTTTGATGGGTTTCTCAGAACGGTCTGCCTGAGCCACTTGACCTGGAGCGGCAAGGGTGCCGAACCTTTCCCAAGCCTGAAGCTAGAAAGCTTTTATGCAGATAGCCGCAGATTTTATGAATATTTATAATGTTGTCGCGATCGCCCGTCTTCTGGACTCAACTTTAGCACTTTTGCGGCGATAGCGATGAACGGTGAGGTTCTAACCAGCAACCAGCGTCAATCACTGCGGTCGAAACTACTCCCAGTTGGTGAGGGCAGCGGGGTACGGGATCGTTCTCCAGCCAGATGGGGGTACCGTCATCGGTTCGTAGCAAGCAACATTATCAAGGGTTCCAGGCTGTGCTTTGAACTCAACTTGTTGTCCGGGCCGATACCCGAATGCTTTGTCCCAGTCTACATCTTCACAGAAGTCCACGATCGGCTTTCTGTAATTAGTAGTCTTTGATACTGATTTTAGAGGCGAGATCTGAAAATAGCCAGCATTTAGTAGTTTTAGATACAAAAAATAACTTGACACGAGTTTATGTACAGGCGGTTCGTGCAGTCTTGTGCGGGACTCTTAGCCAGAGTACGAACTAGAGGCAGGGCAAGAGACCTATGATTCTACGAGGTGAAATTCTTTAACAGCCGGGATAAAGTTTCTATTTTCGTGGCTCGATCGACTAAGCTTAATCAAAGCAAATCGCTGTAGAGGGTGCAAATTCGCCCATTGTGCCAAAGAAATGGTCACGCCGAGCTCTTGCGCTTTTGCAGAAACCGACTCCGGTACAGTTGCAGCATCCATCCACGGGGGATTTTGATCAACCGCCAAATCTGTTCCCGGTTTGCCTGTGTGTAGAATTAATACTTGGTTTAGATGTTCTCGGTAATCGATAATTTCTGCTGGTGTCAAGCAAGGTTTCTCTACAAGGATTTCACGTTCTGCTTGAGTAAAATGATTCCAATCCTGCAACTTTAATTTAATACCGCAAGTATCTAACTTGAGACGTACCTGCATCGGAATGCAGCGCAGAGCTTCCACAAAATCAGCTTCAAATTCAAAAAACATAAATCTACCAATTTTAGATTTTAGATTAGAGATTTTAGATTTACTCAACAGCCGGGAGCTGGGGGCTTGTATCCCTCAATTGTATTTTAGATTTTAGATTAGAGATTTTAGATTTACTCTACAGGCGGTAGCTGGGGGCTTGTATCCCTTTTTGGATGATATCAATTGTATTTTAGATTAGAGATTTTAGATTAGAGATTACTCTACAGCCGATAATTGCAGAAAATCGAGTCAGCATTTATAATTAAATAATATTACAAAGTATTGACATGAATCCCGTAGACTACCTTCGGATTAGCTTGATAGACCGCTGCAACTTCCGCTGTCTCTACTGTATGCCGGAAGGTAGCGAGTTGGACTATGTATTGCAGCAGCAGTTGTTAACTCACTCGGAATTGCTAACTCTGCTGCGCGAAGTTTTTATACCCGTGGGATTTACCAAGTTTCGCTTGACTGGAGGGGAACCGCTGCTGCGGCCTGGGGTGGTGGAATTGGTGAGGTCGATCGCCTCAATGCCGGAAACCCGAGATTTATCCATGACAACCAACGGATTTTTGCTCGCCGGAATGGCCGAAAATCTCTACAGTGCTGGTTTGCGCCGGATTAATATTAGTTTGGATTCCTTGGAACCGGAGACTTTTGATAAAATAATTGGCAGTCGGGGACGTTCTCGATGGACGCAGGTTTGGGAGGGAATTCAAGCGGCTTATCAAGCAGGATTCGACCCGCTGAAACTGAATGTTGTGGTAATTCCCGGTGTGAATGACGGCGAAATATTGGATTTAGCGGCGTTAACAATTAACCGGAATTGGCACGTTCGATTTATTGAGTTTATGCCGATCGGGAATGGGGATTTATTTGGCGATAAAGGTTGGGTAGCATCAGCCGAATTGCGGCAACAAATTAGCGAGAAATACGGGTTAGCAGACTCGGGAGTGCGCGGTAACGGGCCGGCGGATGTGTTTCAAATTCCGGGGGCGAAGGGTACTTTAGGATTTATCAGCCAAATGTCCGAGTGTTTTTGCGATCGCTGCAACCGAATGCGTTTGTCTGCGGACGGGTGGCTGCGGCCTTGTCTGCTGAACGAAACCGGTCAAATTGACTTAAAAACTGCTCTCCGCAGCGGGACTCCTACAAGCGAATTGCGCGATCGAGTGCAGCAGATATTGAATATTAAACCGGAGATTAATTTCAAGCAGCGGGATTCCGGAACTACTCAAGGAAATTACAGCCGCACAATGTCTCAAATCGGCGGCTAATTATCTGATTATGCTATTGCTGTAGCCGGTACTGATGCACCTCTGCCTAACTTTTCCCAATCGGGTGTCACAGGCTGGTAAGTGCAATAACATACAACAATTCGCTGGTTGGTATCAAAGGATGAGAATTGGTTGATACTGGTGACAACCCAGTCGCCATCACGTCCATGAGTGATGCCGCTGCTTGTTTCTGGTTCCATTTGAGCATACTCCCGAATGCGATCGCCTACTTGGGGCAACACGCCAGAACTGTCCCACTCTTCATGTAGGATATCTGTTAAAGAAGTCCCCGGCATCAACTGACGGTTTTCCCATCCAGTCGCGTCCATAGACTCGGATTTATAAACAATCCAGGTTTCATTTGTCATTGTGGGTTTCTGCTATATACAACATGGTTTCATGCTACGACAAGAGCAGTATACTCTCTGTTTCTCTATCTCCAAACTCACTAATGATGTCGAATTCATCTTGTAGCATTTGAACAATTTTAGATGTTGAGCAATTGCCAACACGGAGATAAATAAATTTGGGAGGATGACCGTAAAGTAAACTCCGTTGATGAAAGTCAGAATCTTTGGAAACAATCACAAAATCATTTGTCTTTGCATATTCCCAAATTTCTGCATCATCAGTATTTGTCAGTCCTAATGTTTTGACATGAACAGAATCGGGATACAAACCGATAATTCTCTGAAGAATTCGGTCAAAGAGGTTTTCGTCGAATAGCAGTTTCACAGGGATGCCACAAATAACTTTTTCTCACGATCTGCTGCAAAAGCAAGGCAGGCTTTGATGTCGGCAGAAGTTAGTTCTGAAAAATCTTCCAGAATTTCTGCTTCCGTCATGCCACCTGCGAGATATTCTAAGATGTCGTAGACGGTGATTCGCATTCCCCGAATACATGGTTTGCCACTGCGTTTTCCCGGTTCAATTGTGATGATGTCGTGGTAGTCCATAAAGCAATATTTTGTACTAATAAGCGTAATTATAACTGCAAATAATCCTGGTTTGTTTAGGTCAGGATTTCAGGTTTGAGCAAGTAGTGAGAAAAAAAGAACCCTGACGTGAAAAGTAGCCAAGGCCGATCAGTTTCCATTCAATTAGTTTCCCCAGCGAGTGGGGACGAGAAAGAGACGAGACGCAATACCTGAGTTAGGGAGTTTATTTGAGTTTCCATTCAATTAGTTTCCCCAGCGAGTGGGGACATTAGGTAATCTATTCTACATATCACCTACCAGAGTGTTTCCATTCAATTAGTTTCCCCAGCGAGTGGGGACTCCTGCATTCTAAATCCCATACAGGGCAAAGTGTCCAGAGGCGATTTGCGAGGCTCAGGGATTTTTTTCAGAAATCGCACCACTACTCGTTCAGAAAAATAGCTGAAACCCTTACCCAGTAATGCTGCGAGGCTCGGGACGCAAAAATTGCCTTTGAGCTATTTTACCGCGAGCCTCGCAATACCAGCTAAATAATCGCTGGCTCAGGTGCTTTTGTCACACCTACGCTTTGCGCTTCCGACGGCGAATCAGCACACTCATTACTTGCTTCGGATTAGCTGCACGTTGTACGGGACTCCAATCGCCGACTTGGGCAAATCCCAGGCGGTACAAAGTGAGTATGGTTTCCCTGACACCCGATTGCGAACCTGTCACCGTTACACACACCACATCCTGTTCCGATTCTGCTGCTGAGTCGTCATTTTGCCGATCCTCTTCGAGGGCTTCGCTAACGAATTTGTTGTCGTCAGGCAAGAATTCCTGTGACATAATTATGTTCTCCTGGTTTTAGGTTTTCTAGAAAAACCCAAAAACCCAGCCGCCCCGCTTTTCAACACATAGCAGGGCGGCTACAGAGAGTGTTATCATACTCCGTTAGCCTCCAGACTGCTTGTCCCAGTTTGGCGGTTAGCTGTCCATTGCTGTTGGTAGCAGCTTTGGGCAGTGCAACTAGATTTTTGGGCGACGCCGGCTACTTCCTCTACAAGCAAAGCAACCTCTAACTTCAAAGCGTAGCCGCAGACGGGGGCCTGTGTCAATCCATGTTGGATTTTGGATTTTACGGGAAGTTACCCACAATCAGGAGACGGCAGTGCCGTTTCCCTACAGTTAATCTGGCGATGGTTACATCTGTTGCGACGGGGATCGATCGATTATTTTGGGGTAGGGAAACGGCATTGCCGTGTCCTCAATTCCCCTGTTGTCGATTGTTATATCCGATCGGACGGTGTTAGCAAAATTAGCTGTTTTGACAAGATCGATCGCACTTCATCCAATCCAATCTCCACATTCCCTAAAATCTCCCCAACAGTCTTCTCTCCTTTACCTTGTCCAGGCGAGGTTCCCTCTTTCTCCCCCCCTTGATAAGGGAGTACACAACCTTGCAAAAACTCAAATTCAGCACTTGACAAATTGATCAATTGGTAGTTGCAATCAAACACTTGTTGACTAGGCCAACCGTGCATACAACTACTCAACTCTGGAATTGCCGCCAAAAGTGCCCGATCGTCCGACCAATCAATTTTATTAACAGGCTTTTTGCCCAAGAAAAACTCGTAATGAGTGATTTCCGTATCCAACAATTCAATTAATCGATAAAGCTCTCGTTCCGTCAAACCCTCAGCTCTTTCTATCAATTCCGGCGCTTTCCCCAAAAGTCTTTCTAACTGCCAATATCCCGGATTTGAGAAACCAAGAAATTCCAATCCCGAAGCGTCAATTAACTCGAACAAAGTCTCAATATTGTAGTCAATTTCCTGCGGGTGAACGTACATATCAGCAAAACATTCGTCCCGCTGATTTTCTCCTGCCCAACGCTGTTTTTCGTACTTGACAAGACGGTTGTTTTCTGGTAAAGAAGCAAAGATTTGACGACCGACTTTGACGCCATCGGGATAGTCACCTTTTTTCGGGCCTTGAAGAAGTCCGATCGCCCTTTGCATGAGTTGAATTTCCCAGCGTCCGAGCTCAGCATACACAAAAATGTGCATCAAACCGCCCTCCGCCAACTTCGCCGCCAGCGCTTGAATGCCCCGGATCGGATCGGGTAAGTGGTGCAGCACGCCCACGCAGTTGATCAAATCAAACTCGCCCTCTAACTCGGCGGCATCGTACAGGCTGAGGTGGCGAAAATCAGCTTCGCGCGCTCCCGATCGCCGACAGCGTTCTTGTGCTACCTTCAAAGCACCTTCACTCAGGTCGATGGCCGTTACCGAAGCTTCAGGATTGAGGTGAATCAGATAATCGGTGCTCGAACCAGTGCCGCAGCCAGCATCTAAAATCCGAACATCTAGTTTTCGCGGCTTTTGGCCTGTGCAAAAATTGTAAGCATCAGGCCAACTCCAGCGCCAGTTGTACCCTGGAGGCGGTTCATCTGACAAAGGATCGGGCGGGAAAGGGAAAGTATCGTACAGCCGCCGCACGGCAGCACTGATATCAGGCGTAGTATCCATAGGTGAGGTAATAGTGCGTGAGTTTTGAGATTGGTTGTCAGTAGCTACGGGCGAACAGCGCTACGCGATGCACTTCTATTGCTTCGTTACTCGCAACCAAAGTGTCGCTCCGTCAAGTTGGGCAAGCCTGAAAGAAAGGGATCGGGCGATCGACTAACCCCTGATAGCCAAGCCCTGACAGCTTCTGCGTAATAAAACTTATCATTTTTTCTCATATACGCTCTCTTAAATCTATACAATAAATCTCGGCAGGCTTTTTAACAAACAAGGACTGCCAATAACCCACCGCTGAGCTTTCGGGTAAAGCGGAGGCGTCTCTCAAGAGAGCAAGAGGCCCAGAAAAAGGCAGAAGAAAATTTTAGATTTTCTTTTCCCTTAATTGACGGCACTTCCTGCAATCGCCCAAAGGCAACTCTCCTGCCAAGTCTTTGTTTCCACGGGTTTACGGGCGGAGCTCCGCGGAGGGAGTGCCCCCTGCCTGCCTTCGGGTCGGACATTTGCCGGCAGGAAGAAAGATGAAACCAAAACATTTTAATCTAAGAAAGTAAGCGCGCCCGAACCTCGTGACAGGTAAAGGCAAAAAGTAAACAAAGCAAAAATACCTAATTTTACCTGCATGAGAAGGCAAGGTTAGTCTGGGTAAATGCTTCAACGATTTAGATAGGGAGCTAAGGAGTCTAATGACTGTAAAGGCAAGTGGTGGAAGCTCAGTTGCACGTCCGCAACTATATCAAACTGTACCAGTCGCAACAATTTCGCAAGCAGAACAGCAAGACCGCTTTCTACAGCGGGGCGAACTCAGCGAACTGGCAAGTTATTTCAGTTCAGGGGCTCTTCGGATCGCGATTTCTGAGACGCTGACCCAAAACTCGGAACTGATTGTATCTCGCGCAGCCAACCGGATTTTTACCGGCGGTTCTCCGCTGGCATTTTTGGAAAGACCACAAGAACCTGCGATGGCTGTAGCAGGCGCGGCTCGCGGCGGCTCGGGGAATGTCTCTGAAGGCATGAAACTGGGAACAGTTACCTACGTTGAAGGTCGCGCAGGCGGCGGTGGCAACGGCTCAGGCGGCGGCGGATTCTTGGGGCTGGGAAATCTGTTTTCTGGCAACGGTGGCGGCTACAACGGCCCAATCCCAGCAGGATTTCAGCCGATCAATGTCTCGCGCTACGGCCCGGGCAACATGACCAAATCTCTGCGGGACTTGAGCTGGTTTTTGCGCTACATCACCTACGCGATCGTAGCTGGCGACCCGAATATTATTTCGGTGAACGTGCGCGGATTGCGGGAAATCATCGAAAATGCTTGCTCTTCGGCGGCCACAATTGTGGCAATGCAGGAAATGAAGGCAGCATCTTTGGGCTATTTCAGAAACAATGCAGAGGCCGCGGCGATCGTCGGACAATATTTCGAGGTAGCGATTACCGAATTCAAAGCTCCCACACCTTCAGACAAGGTGCGGCAGCGCGAAAGCAACGACCAGCAAGGGCTGCAACTGCCTCAAATCTACTTCAACGCAGCCGAGCGACGGTCGAAATTCGTCATGAAAACCGGCCTGTCATCGGCAGAAAAGCTAGAAATAATCAAAGCAGCTTACCGCCAAGTATTCGAGCGCGACATTAGCCGCGCATACAGCCAAAGCATTTCTGACCTGGAATCCAAGGTCAAAAACGGCGAAATCTCGATGAAAGAGTTTATCCGCCGGTTGGGTAAATCTCCTCTGTACCGCCAGCAATTCTACGAGCCGTTTGTCAACAGCCGTGCTGTAGAATTGGCCGCCCGTCACTTCCTAGGCCGCGGTTTGAGCTCGCGGGAGGAGTTCAGCAAGTATTTTGCGATCGTCACTAAAGGCGGTCTGGCAGCTCTCGTAGACGCGATGGTTTATTCTCAGGAATATTCCGACTACTTCGGGGAAGAAACCGTGCCTTACCTGCGCGGTTTGGGTCAAGAAGCTCAGGAATGTCGCAACTGGGGCCCGCAAATTGATTTGTTCAATTTCAGCGCTCCGTTCCGCAAGGTTCCTCAGTTCATCACCTTGTTTGCGGGCTACACTCAGCCGCTACCAGACCAGCACGTTTACGGTGTTGGCAATGACCCCTTAGAAATTCAGTTCGGCGCGATTTTCCCGCAAGAAACTCGCAACCCCAAGAACCGTCCAGCTCCCTTCGGCAAAGACACTCGCCGTATCCTGATCCGTCAAGGTGCGGGGATTGACAATCAGTTGAGCAATCCGGCGGCTCGCGGTGCTGCTCCTGGTTCTCTGGGCCCCAAGGTCTTTAAATTAGACCAGTTACCGAGCAACTATGTTGCTTCCAAGAAAACTGCCCGCGGTGTCTCTAGCAGCTACAGCAACAGTTCCAGTGTCAAATATACCGAAAGTTCCACTCAAGCGGTGATTCGGGCTGCTTACCTGCAAGTGTTCGGTCGCGACGTGTTCGACGGCCAGCGCCAAAAGGTGGCGGAAATTAAGCTGGAAAACGGCGACATTCCGATGCGCGAGTTTATTCGGATGTTGGCGAAGTCAGACGTGTTCCGCAATATGTACTGGAGCAAGCTTTACGTTTGTAAGGCGATCGAGTACATTCACCGCCGACTCCTGGGACGCCCTACCTACGGCCGCCAAGAAATGAACGCTTACTTTGACATTTGCGCCAAGAAGGGTTTCTACGCGCTGGTCGATGGCATCATCGACAGTCTGGAGTACAACGAAGCTTTCGGGGAAGATACAGTGCCCTACGAGCGCTACGTAACTCCCGCAGGTTTGTCGATGCGGACGATGCGATCGAGTTCCGTCGCTGACCAAAATCTCCAAGCTCAGATTGCGGACACGCCTCGGTTTATCGAACTCGGTGTAGCAGGCGATCGGGGCGATTTGGATCTGCAAAATCGGATTGCTCAAGGTGTCAGCAAGCGACGCGAACAAACTAAGGTTTTCAAGCTGACGACTACTTCGGACAAGGTAGCTTTGAAAACTTTAATTCAAGCTGCTTACCGTCAAGTTTTTGAACGCGACTTGAATCCCTACGTTGTGAAGAATGAATTCACGGCGCTCGAAAGCAAACTTGGCAACAATGAAATCAATCTCAAGGAGTTCATTGAAGCTTTAGGTTGTTCCTCGCTGTACGTCAAACAGTTCTACGCACCTTATCCAAATACTAAGGTGATTGAGTTGGGCACAAAGCACTTCTTGGGCCGCGCTCCTCGCAATCAAGCGGAGATTCGGACTTACAACCAAATCTTGGCAAGTAAAGGGATTAAGGGCTTTATCAACGCGATGTTGAACAGCGTTGAATATGCTGATGCTTTTGGTGAGGATACTGTTCCTTACCGCCGCTTTCCGACTCTACCGGCTGCTAATTTCCCGAATACTGAAAGACTGTACAACCAGTTGACTAAGCAGAATGGTGAAATTGTGGTTCCGAGTTTTGAGCCTGCGGCTGCGATCGACAGAAGCTAGATTGATTTGATGTTTGAGATGTTAAATTGCTGTTAATTTAACGTCTCAAATTAGTTGAAGGGCTGGTGTAGTTACCAGCCCTTTTTTTGGTATAATTTGGGGATTTTTAACCGCAGATACACGCACATGAACAGAATATAAAAGTTTTATTTGATTGGGGATAAAGAGTTTTTTAAATAACCGCAGAGGGCGCAGAGACCGCAGATTTAGGGAAGAGAGAGTGTGCTAAAAAATCCGGTTTTTACCAAAATAAGAGATTTAGCAACGATAAATATAGGAAGAAACCGAATTGTTGAATAAAGCGTGGGTAAGCCCTAATTTAATCAAACTGCTACGATTCTAGCATCCGTTTTATTTTTTGCCGTTGTTTTTTCTAACTTTCAAGTTTACGTTGTTGCGATCGAGAGGCTGGTCACAGGTCAAAACCAGGCTTCAGCAGGTGTACGCGAACGAATGGTAAGATTTATGGAAAATAGCACTGTCAGTCGATTTTAGATTTTAGATTTTAGATTTTAGATTTACTACACACATGAATCTGGGAGATTGAATAAGAGTCTAAAACTTTGATCTCTCTACGACTGTTGTCCTTCGCAAGTATCCGTTTTTGCTCGGGGTCAAATCTGCTGAATCGGTGCAGCAAACAGTTTTAAATTTGCCACTGGATTTGCTGCTGCAATTAGATTTGAGGTTTGAGCTTTGAGCCAATCTGGACTTGATAATTGCATCGGGGGGGTGCAAGTACCCGCCCTTTCTACATTCGGTTAACCGTACTAAAATAGCCACTTTGACGCGAGAACATTACCGCCAACTCTTCGTCTTTGATTTCAATATACAAAATCGCGATCGTCACAGACAGAGCGATTGGCTAGTTATCTATAGCAATCCTAAATCATTATCATGATTGTGATACAATTATATGCAATACTTGATTGTGACCATAAAAAAATGAA